>NZ_CAJMXD010000068.1:0-10152 GCF_905219685.1 Barnesiella sp. CU968 | reverse complement strand
AAAAATTTTAAACATCTGATTATAGCAGCAATAGTGGCTGTTTTTGCAGTAGGTCAAGCTAACGCGGAGTTTCGTTTCGGTATCAAAGCCGGTCTAAATGTAAATAAATTGCATCTGACTAATTTGCCAAACAGCATTTCCTCAGACAACCAGTGCGGTGTGACAGCCGGTGTCATGACGGAGTTCACAGTGCCTATCGTGGGTATAGGTTTCGACCTTTCTCTCATGTATACCCATATGAACAACGAGATACAGGAGGGTGCGGCGGAAGGCGCTGTCGGTAAGAACTTTCTTGAAATACCGTTGAATCTCAAATATAAATTCAAACTTCCTGTTGTCTCCTCATTCCTGTCGCCGATGGTGTATACGGGTCCTACCATGGCTGTGAAGCTCGACAAGAGCACGTTCAAGGAATTAAGCACCAAGACTGTTCAGATGGGCTGGAATGTAGGCGTGGGTCTTGAATTGCTCAAGCATCTTCAGATCAGCGGCGGTTATACTTTCGGTATCAACAACGTTGCAAAGAACATCCCTGTGTTAGGTGACAACATCGGCAAAATAAAGGTCAAGAACAATTATTGGACAATCACAGCCGCCTATCTTTTCTGATGTGTGGCGTTGTGTGTTTCCATAATAGAATAGTCTCGAAATGAGAAAAATTATAATTGCATTGCTGATGACCGTAACGGCATTCAGCGCATTGGCGGAATTCAGGTGGGGACCGACCGCGGGAATCAATGTCTCCGAGTTGTATTGGAAACAGGATCTTGTTGAGAACAAGCTTCTTGTAGGCCCCAATGTGGGCGTGATGGGAGAACTTATGATTCCCGGTATCGGTTTCGGAGTCGACTTCGCATTGAAATACAGCATGCATGGCTCAAATGTAGATTTCGGTCAGCAGAATATCTGGAGTTCGGATGGTTACGGGAAGGAAGATGTATGGTTTCATACGCTTCAGATACCCATCAACCTGCGTTTCAAGTGGACGCGCATGAATGGTCTTGAACATTATGTGGCTCCATTCGTATATGGCGGACCGGTATTCAATTTCAATCTTTCCACATCCGATCTTCCGATTATAGAGCATCCGGCAGGTTCTTTCGGCTTGCAGTGCGGTATCGGTGGCGAGTTCTTTGAACGTTATCAGCTTTCCGCAGGTTATTACTGGGGCATCTCTTATGATTGTCGCACGGTAAAACTTGACAATTTCAGCGCTCGTTCACGAGGATGGCAGGTGAATGTGGCTGTGCTTTTCTAATAAGCTCGTCATGATTCAAAAAAACATGGATATTATGGATAATACCGAGGAAACAAATTCTGCGCCGCAAGTGCAGACAGATGAGGAGCTTCGCATCACAGAGAAGGCAGTGGAACTGCTTAAGACGGTCTTTGACCCCGAAATACCGGTCAATGTATATGATCTTGGATTGATCTACCGTATCGAGTATGATCCCTCCGACAAAGTCCTTCATGTAGACATGACACTTACAGCACCCTCTTGCCCTGCTGCAGATTTCATCATGGAGGATGTGAGGCAGAAGCTTGTAAGCATAGAGGGACCTGAAAAAGTGGATCTCCGTCTTGTGTTCGAACCCGAGTGGAACAACGACATGATGACAGAAGAGGCAAAGCTGGAACTTGGATTCCTATGAAAGCGTATTTTCTCAGCGACCTCCATCTTGGAGCTCCATATTTTACGGATTCAAAGGAAGCAGAGAAGAGAGTGGTCTCTTTTCTCGATGAAATCAAGGATGACGCCGAGGTGATCTATCTCCTCGGCGACATCCTTGATTATT
Organism: Barnesiella sp. CU968; assembly: GCF_905219685.1. Taxonomy (NCBI): domain Bacteria; kingdom Pseudomonadati; phylum Bacteroidota; class Bacteroidia; order Bacteroidales; family Barnesiellaceae; genus Barnesiella; species Barnesiella sp. CU968. The sequence goes on along the minus strand of NZ_CAJMXD010000068.1, from coordinate 8,356 downwards.
GGTATGAATACCGTTATGTGGTTCCCCGCGGTTTTGTGCGTTTTTTCGGAAAGCTCGCTGAACTTGCCGACAAAGGAATACGTATCGTGTGGTTTATCGGCAATCATGACATATGGATATTCGACTATCTTCCATCGGAATTGGGAATAGAGGTGGTTGACGGTTCACTTGTGGAGGAAATAGACGGTAAAATTTTCTTTATGACGCACGGAGACGGAATCGGCAGACTTAAACCATCGTTCAGGTTTCTCAGGGGATTGTTCCGTAATAAAGCGTGTCAGAAGGCTTTTTCGGCAATACATCCACGCTGGACAGTTCCTTTCGCATATAGCTGGAGCCGTCACAGCCGCAAGATCGAAGGTCCTTCTGAAGAAGATGCTGCAAGGATGATGGACAACATAACATCTTTTGCGAAAGATTACAGGAAAAATGATTCGCGTGTCAATTATTTCGTATTCGGTCATCTTCATCTTCTCAAGGAATTAAACATCTCTCCGGACTGTGAGGTTGTAGTGTTGGGCGAGTGGATATCCATGTTCAGTTACGGAGTCTGGGACGGCATCCGATTTGAGCTTCGCAGATATTGCCACGGATGTTAAATCATGTTTTCTTTCCATAATAGAGGAGAGGTACTCGGAAAAACATATGTTTTACAACATATTTGTAACATTTTGCTAAAAAATCTTTGGTAGAAGAATATAAAATACCTAACTTTGCAGTGACCTAAAACAATCTTTTTTTACCTTAAGATTTTTTACCTGTAGAAACTTATAAAGGGTGCGACCGCTGAGGTTATCACCCTTTTTTTATTTCATATATTCTTCGTATTTTTGCACCGGATATTGACCGCATCCCGGACCATGTTTAGAAGCTGTGCCGGTATGTAATATGATTTATTGAAACCATGACAGACAAATATTTCAAAGAGAGGATGACAGTCCGGAAGTTTTCCGGCAAAAGAGTCAGCAGGGAATTGCTGGGGGAGATGCTTGAGGCAGCGGCGCATGCCCCGACAAACGGGAACATGCAGCTTTACAGTGTAATCATAACGCGTGATGCTGAGCGCAAACGCTTACTCTCGCCCACGCATTTCAATCAGCCGGCTTCAGTAGGTGCGGATGTTCTCGTTACTTTCTGCGCGGATTTCAACCGTTTCGTCAAATGGTGTTATGCTCGCGATGCCAAGCCCGGTTATGATAACTTCCAGTCGTTCATGTCGGCTGTTTTCGACACTGTCATACTCGCGCAGCAGTTCTGCACGATTGCAGAGCAGGAGGGACTGGGCACATGTTATCTTGGCACAACAGCCTATAATGCTCCGCAGATAGCTGAGATTCTTGAATTGCCGAAGCGCGTTGTTCCTGTGATAACGGTAGCATTGGGTTATCCTGATGAAGGGAATCTTCGCAGCGACCGTATACCGGCATCCGGTTTCATTCATGACGAGGTCTATTGTGATTACAGCGATGAAAGAATCGATGAGATTTTTGCCGAGAAAGAAGCGCGTGACGACAGCAGGCAATTTATTGAAGAAAACGGGAAGAAGACATTGGCTCAGGTGTTTACAGACGTTCGCTATCCGAAAGATTCCAATGATATGTTCTCCGGAATCTATCTTGATTTCATAAGAGAGCAAGGTTTTGAAATGTAATAGCCTGTATGATCACAGTCGTTCCGCAGCTATGCGGATTATATACAAAGCGGGAGAGCTTCGCGTCTGAATGCTCTCCCGCTTTGACTACGTATGATAATTGTTTACAAGATTTTTCCCAACGCAAATCACTCCTTGTCATCTGATTTCCCAAAACCGAAAATACCTTTACCATCGGTTTTGTCTTCAACGAAATCCTCAAGTTTGTCTTTTGCGTCGCCAAGAAAATCCTTGGCTTGATTGATTTTTTCCTGTACGTCAGGATTGTTGAGCAACTCCTGAGCTTTACCCTGTAGCTCTTCTGCTTTGCCCTTGAGCTGGTCGGCTTTACCTTTTATTTCTTCGATGTTCATAATCAAGTGTTTTAAATTTTAATACTTACTTATTTGATTTTTAAACACTCGGAAAACAGGGGATGTTAGCCGGAACAATGTTAAATTAACAAATTTTATAGTTGCAGGTCATTTGCGTGCATTGGCATAGAAGAGGAGTATGCGGTGTCTTATCAGATATTCGTAATGTGCCTGGATGCGGGTGATTTCGGTGCGGAAAAGATTGTTTTTCGCCTGTTCGTAATCAGCCTGTGTGGCTCTTCCGAGGTTGAAACGCTCTCGTGTGGAATCAAAAGAAAGTTTTGTCTTTTCAAGTGTCTCCTGCGAGGTTAGATAACGTTCTCTTGCTCCTGTAGCCTGATAGTATGCAAGTTGTATGTTTTTGTACAGGTCGTATTGTTTTTGGTCGAGATCCAGTTTTGCCGATGTCTGCTGCAATTTTGCTCGTCTTACACTATTGCGGGTGTTGAAACCGTCGAAAATCGGGATAGAAAGCGAGAATCCCAGATATGTGGCAAAATTATGTTTCATCTGTGCCTTGAAAGAATCGTTGTCGAATCCACCCAGACGATAGTAGCTTGAGCCCAGTCCGGCGTTAAACCGAAGAGTAGGTATATAGCCGCTTTTTGCATAAGATATTCTTTCAGTCGCGACATTCACAGCCTGTCTTGCACCGAGAATGCTGTTGTTGCATCTCATAGCTTCCGCGTAGACATAATCAGGAGTCGGAATCGAAGGTTCTCCCTGTTGCAGAGGCTTTATATCGAAACCCTCGGCAGAGGGCAGCTGAAGGAGACTTGCAAGATTTACGAGAGCAGTCTTTGTGTCGTTGTCGGCTGTCACTACCTGCAGGCGGTCTTGCGCCGCTACTGCCTCCATATCGTAGAGAGAGGCTTCGGCAACTTTCCCCGCCTCTATCAAAGCTTTCTGTCGTTCAACCTCAAAAGCCGACAGTTCCGCCTGCGAACGTGCGCTTTGAGCCACCTCTTTGCAATAGAGTACCTGGAGATACTGAGAAATCACGTTGAGGGCGATATTGTCTTTAGTCGCTTCGGTTTCATATATATACTGTTTAAGCACCAGTTTTGATACCTTGAGATTCCGGTATTCGGCGAGTCCCTGGAACAACGGCAGACTCATTCCGGCGTTCCATCCGAACTGCGAGGTGTTACGGTCGGCATATGTATTCTGGGCGGTCAGACCTCTGCCGAAGTTGAAATTCTGTGATGCCGATGCCTCAAGAGAGGGGAGGAATCTGTCTTTGGCTTCGATGATTCCCTGTTCGCCTTCCTTGATTCTCAATTCCTGCTGAAGCACGCTGATGTTGCGGGTAACAGCATGGGAGACGCAACTGTCGAGCGACCATGCCTCGGCAAAGGCGTCAGCAGTCTGCGCGATCAATGTCAGAGCGATGAGTGTCTTATATAATGCCTTCATATTTTTATTTCTTAATAACACTGCCTCTGAGAGGAGTCTTAATGTTGATGTCACCTGATTTAACCTGCACAGAAATACCATCTGACAAACCGGTCTTGAATTCTTTTCGTTCGAATTTCTGTTTTGGCACAGAGTCTTTCAAAACATATACGTAAGCTTTGTCACCGTCATATTCCACGACACTTTCGGGAACAGCCAGAGTGTTTTGTGCACTCTCAAGAATCACATTTGCGTTTGCGCTATATCCTGCACGCAGTTTGGTTTCAGCATTGAGGTTGAGTGCAGCCTTGACTTCAAAGGTGTTTGTTCCGTTGTCATCTGTTGCCATCGGCGCTATTTTTTCAATCACTGCAGGATAGTCTGAATCCGGAATAGCGCCGACAGTTATTCTGACTTCCATACCTTCGCGTAGCAGGTCGACTTCAGTCTCATCTACTTTTCCGTTGAAGATCAGATCGGTCATATCCGCGACTTTGGCTATTGTCGTGCCATCGTTGAATGTGTTTGCCTGAATCACTGAAGAGCCGACTTTCACAGGTACTTCCAGCACGACACCTGTAACTGTGGCGCGGACAAGAGTGTTGGAACCCTGAGCGTTGGCGGCGGAGACACCGTCGCGAACGATTGTCAGTTGGTCTTTTGCCTGTTCGAGTTCGCGTTTTGCGCGTTCATAGGCAGCGTGGTCACTTTCATATTTCTCCCGGCTTTCATATTTTTTATCGAAAAGCTGACGTGTGCGTTCGAAATTCGAGCGTGCCTCGCTGAGTGAAATCTCTGCTATCGCGACTCTGTTTTCAGCTGAGGAGAGTTGCGCCTCTTCCGGTATCACCTTGATTTTTGCAATGATGTCGCCATTGTTCACGTGGTCTCCCGGTTCCACAAGAATCTCGCTGATGATGCCTGAAATCTGAGGTTTTATGTCGATTTCATCGCGANGCTCGATTTTACCTGTAAGCACGCTTACTCTCTCGATAGTTTCTTCAGAAGGGTATTCGATGGTGTATACGTCTACCTTATCTTTTGAATTGTAGTATAGATAGATAAATGTTCCGGCGAATATGATGCCGATGATGATCCAGAGAAAGATCTTAAAAAACATTTTCATATGTACTGGTTTTCAAATTTCAATTTTCAGTTCCGTTTAACGTGTTTTGCACGTTTATTTTGAGTTTATGGCTTCAATCGGCTTGATTTTCATTGCCTTGATAGATGGAATCAGTCCGGCGAGAGTGCCGAGTGCGATGAAAGTCGCGAGAATCATCAGTGCCTGGGAGAAGCTCATCTGGAAATGCGCTACAGACACCGCATCCGGCGGGTTGTTGATTTTATGCATTATTCCCAATACGGCGGCTGCCATACAGAGACCCGCAAGTCCGGATATTACAGTCAGTGCTGCTCCTTCACTCAGGACCTGCACGATAATATCTCGCGGTTTGGCTCCGATTGCCCGGCGTATGCCGATTTCCTGGGTCCGCTCTTTGACTATCACCCACATGATGTTTCCGATGCCTATGACACCGGCAAGAAGTGTCGAGACACCGATGAACAGTGCGAGAAGGTCAATGCCGGTAAAAAGCTGGTCGATCTGCTTGAACTGCTCGGCGACATTGATTGCCCACAGCGCCCCTTCATCATTGGGATGAATGTCGTGACGGCGGTAAAGCACCCTGCGCATCCGGGGTATCACCTCCGAGAGGTCGGTTTTCTCTTTTGCCACCATCATGACAAAATCCACTTTGTCACCATAACCGTTTGCCCTGCGGAAAGTTGAAGAAGGAATGACAACGCTTTCGTCAAGACTTCCGTTAAGATGAATCTCGGAATTGTCACCGATCACTCCGACCACAGAATATGCGCCGCCGTTGACATCGATCACTTTGCCGACAGGGTCGTCAATGCCGGGAAAAAGCTGAGATGCCACTTTCTTGCCGATGACCGCCACTCTGCGTTCCGCCGCATCGTCAGCTTCGTTGATGAATCTGCCTGTGTAGAACTTCGGACTCTGCATTACCGTGTAGTCCGGACCTGCACCTACCAATTGCCCTGAATATGAGTTTTTCCCGTATTTGAACGAAGAACCCCATTTCTGGAACGTCGGAATTATGGTCTCAAGCTCCGGGAAAGACTGTCTGAGCATAGCGACATCGGCTATGTCTATCTGCCAGCGTCGCCCTTTCTGGTAACCATGATACGGCATAGTGGTCTGTTCCGGCACCAGTCCGCCGCTGTTTGTCGCGAAACCGGCGAAATTGCGCTTTAACATGTCTTCTCCCCCTGTCGCGCCACCCATCAGCATTGCCAGCATGGCAACGCCCCAGAATATGCCGAACCCGGTGAGGAAAGTCCGCGTCTTGTTTCGTGCGAGAGTCGCGCCTATCTCTTTCCAGTTTTCTTTATCAAATATTGTCAGTTTCACTATTGTAATCTTTGAAGTTGTCCAAACTAAGCAACTATTCGTCGCGCAATGCCTCAACCGGTTTTATTTTCAATGCTTTCATTGCCGGAAAAAGCCCCGCCACCGCGCCCGCCACAACAAGAACCAGAGTAACCTCCATTGCAATCGAAAGACTTACGGTAGGGTTGAGCAGCGGACCATCGTCTCCTATAAGTTTCGCTATAATCTGTGAGACAGCGGTTCCGAGCACGATTCCGATATATCCGAACAATACAGTTATCGCAACTGACTCTACTATTACCTGACTCAGAATCTGTCGCGGACGGGCTCCTATTGCTCGGCGTATTCCGATTTCGTGGGTTCTTTCACGCACTGTCACAAACATGATGTTGCTGATTCCCACAATGCCGGTCAGAAGCGTGAGAATACCGAGAACCCATACGCAAGTGTCGAGAATGGCAAGACCGTTCTTTGATCTGAGTGTATTTGTGAAATAGTTGGAGATGTATACTGCATTCTCGTCTTTTTCATCAAAATTGTGGTTTTCAGCAAGGGTCTTTCGTACCCCCTCTTCCGCGCTGTTGCCGTCTTCTTCCGTATGGACATCTTTAAGGTCAACGGAAAGTTGCCTGAGATCTTCTTTGTCAGAAGCCATCATCCTCGCTGTGGAGAAAGGTATGAAAACATCTCGGTTCCATTTGCTATCGTATATCCCTACCACCAGAAAAGAGAGTCCGTTGCAATTCACCCGTGAACCCAGGGCATTTTTGCCATCGGGAGGGAAAAGCTGTGAAGCATAGGTCTGGGGGAGCACCATAACTTTCGCCCTGGTGTCGATATCCCTGTCTGTTATGAATCGCCCTTTGGTTATGTTGCCCCTGTTGCCGACAGGCATTTCCGAGGGGAATACGCCCGAATAAGACTGGTTTATCCTCGCCTTCCCCGAACTCATCTTGTCACCTCCGCTCAGTCGGGAGGTAACACGATCCACATATTTAGTGTTTTGCTCAGGCACGCTTCTGAGGTCGGAATCTTTCATGCGTATCCTCCTTCCTTCAGGATTGCCCTTGTACGGAATCGAAGTGGAACCGCTCCATATCATCAGTCTGGCATAATTGTTTCGCATCATGTTGTCATTGAAGTTGTTGGTTACACCTCTCGCCATGCTGAGCAGCACGATCAGCATGAAGATACCCCATGTTACGGCTATGCCGGTGAGTGCTGTTCGGACTTTGTTGTGTCCGAGCGTCTGCGATATTTCATGAAAAAAGTCAAACATGGTCTACACTATAATGCCGTCGGAGATTCTGATAAGACGATCTGTCTGTTGCGCCACCCCCGGGTCGTGAGTGACTATGACTATCGTTTTACCCTCCTCCTCGTTAAGTTTGCGGAATATCTCCATCACATCGTGAGAAGTCTTGCTGTCGAGCGCGCCTGTTGGCTCATCGGCAAGAATGATGGAGGGGTCTGTAATCATGGCGCGGGCGATCGCCACCCTCTGTTTCTGACCTCCTGACATTTCTCCCGGAAGATGGTGTGCCCTGTCGGCAAGTCCCATCTTTTCCAGCTGCTCCATTGCCATGCGGTTTCTTTTCTTTCTTGACACCCCCTGATAGAAGAGAGGCAGAGCCACATTCTCCATTGCGTTCTTGTAATTTATCAGGTTGAACGACTGGAACACGAATCCGATCATCCGGTTGCGGTAGTCGGCGGCTTTGTTCTCACTGAGGTTTTTTATCAGTGTATTGTCAAGATAATACTCTCCTGAGTCGTAATTGTCAAGAATGCCGAGAATATTCAGCAATGTCGATTTCCCGGAGCCGGACGCGCCCATTATCGAGACAAGTTCCCCTTTGTCTATCTCCAGGTCAATTCCTTTGAGCACATGGAGCGGTACAGCGCCCGGGTATGTCTTGTTTACCTCTTTTAGTCTGATCATCTTATCTTGGAACAAAAATGATTAATGGAATCAGAAACGCAAGAATTGCCGTAAAGGCAAGAATGCCCCATATGATATATGATGTTGTCTTGAACTTTTTCATATCAGAGTTTATTTGGTTTTGAATGTTTGTTTTTAGACGGATTGACCGTTGACCGACAGAAAGTCGAAATATGCCTTTTTCAAAGTGTCAGGTGATATGCCAAGATTGCACATCAGTCTGAAGAGGGGAGGAAGCTGTTTTTGCATCAGTTCCTCGCTTTTTTCGCATCTTATTTTTTCTTTGGCGTCCGGCGATACGAAGAAACCTATTCCTCGTTTATTGAAAATCAGATTTCTGGAGGTTAGCCGCTCGTAAGATCTCATCACAGTGTTGGCATTGACTTCGACTGATGCCGCGTATTCCCTTACAGAAGGGATGCGGTTGTCGCTGTCGTATTTGCCTTGCATGATGTCATCGCAGATGCGGTCGGCAATCTGAAGGTAGATAGCTTTATTGTTTTCTTCAAATATCATTATAGATTTTTTTACGAATTACCACCTTTCAATTGATTCCATTTCCTTTAAGCGTTTGTAGGAAAGANTGTNTAATCCAATGA
>NZ_CAJMXD010000067.1:0-10169 GCF_905219685.1 Barnesiella sp. CU968 | reverse complement strand
GTCTTTAGGAATCTCTTTCCCTCTTTGACGTTGCAAAATTACAACAATATTTTTAATTGACCAAATTTTTCAGCAACTTTTTTTAAAAAAAATTCAATTATTCTGTGATTATGCGGCGTGCACCAACATATCTGCCAAGGTAATATCCCTCAAAATCACTAACTTTGACTCCTTTCACACTCGCATGAATGAATTTGAAATCTCCTGATTCATTGTCTGCACTCACTACAATACCGACATGACCTACATTTTTTCCGCTGCGCCTGCTTGTAAAAAAAACCAGGTCTCCCTTGCGAAGATCATTGCGTTCCACATTTGTACCTTCTGTATATTGTGCGCGTGAAGACGGACTGATCGTATAACCGAACTGACGATATACGTAACTTGTAAATCCGGAACAGTCGAACGCCTTGGGCCCTTTTGCCCCATGAACGTATGGACGACCTATATATCTGTGAGCCTCGCTAAGAAGATCAGAAATCATTTTTGTAGATTCCTCAGATATGGTATGCTCTTCTTTCTTTGCGATATTCTCCCTTAGCATGTTTGTGATAACATTCTTGTCCATGCGGGATTTTGCGTTCGCGAGTTGTTCGCTGTGGATTTTATTATGTGCTGATAACGCTTTCTTTGATGTCTGGGGAACTGCGGTAAATCCACATGTCAATATAAGCGCTGATATTACGATTCTCTTAATTTTCATGATTTAAGATATACGTATCTGGATTGTGTATGCTCCGGATACTGCAGGTTCTGTTGTTATTAATGCCCTAATAGGATTTAGGATTTGTCTATATAAGATACAAATCTTTTGCAAAATTAAATTAATTTTGCAACAAATCAAAATTTTAAATAATTGTGTCTCACAATTTAAATAATATTAGTATTCAGCACAATTATAGGATTAGTGTGCATATATTTGTTTTATAGCGATTATTTTGCTAAATTCGCTTATCACAATAATAAACNTACAGGCAATTATATTGACTGCATGTTAAAGCTTAACTTTAAATTCTTATTATTAATGTACTCAAAATCAGTCTTAGTAACATTTGCCTTATTGGGCGTGACTTCTTATGGCATGTCAAAAGACAGGATGACTGTCAATCCTGATGCTGTAAATACAGGTACAATCCTTCATGCCTGGAGTTGGAATTTTCCTGAAATAGCAAAAAACATGAAGGATATTGCCGCTTCAGGCTTCACCATGGTGCAGACATCTCCTGTCCAGCACTGCTATCAACCGGAAGGAAGCGGTAAGAAAATTTTCGATGACAATGTCACCGAAGGGAATTGGTATTATTATTATCAGCCTACAGACTGGAAGGTGGGTAACAATATAGTTGGAACTCGCGAACAGATGATTCAGATGATGGACTCTGCTGCCAAATACAATGTCAAGATTATCGTGGACGTGCTTCCAAATCACACTGCATTCGATATAGATGCAGTGAGTGATGATTTCTACAAGGCTGTGGGAGGTCGTGAAAAAATGTTTCATTCCAATGGACTGACTCCTATTAATAATTATAGCGACCGTGATCAATGTACATTGTGGGCTATGGGAGGATTGCCTGATGTAAATACAGAGAACCCCGACTTTCAGAAATATTATCTCGAATTCGTAAATGATCTGCTTGGACTTGGAGTGAGAGGATTTAGATATGACACTGCGAAGCATATCGGCGTTCATTCAGATCCGGTGGATAGTGCGTCAGGTGTTAAAGAAAATGATTTTTGGGACGTAGTCACGGGGAGAAAGAGTGTGAAGGGTGTTGCTCTCTCAATGCCATATGATTCACTTTTTGTGTATGGAGAAGTGTTGCAGGACAAGGGTGTGCCTGAGGCTGAATATGCCGACTATATGGGGCAGACAGCATCCGGTTATGGGCATGTCATCAGAGAGATGCTTGAGAAGCATTCTGCAAAGAATCTTGATGTGATAAGTTATCATCATCAGGGAGCGCCGGAGTATCTGACAACATGGGTGGAAAGTCATGACACGTATGCAAATGCACATGAATCCGCGCATCTCACCGATTCCCAGATCAGGCAAGGATGGGTATACCTTACTGCACGTCAGAACGGCACTCCCCTATTCTTCAGCCGCCCGGCAGGATCAACCCGTCAGAATTACTGGGGAAACAACGTGCTTGGTGCGCGAGGTAATGATGAGTTCAAGCATCCGGAGGTGGTCGCGGTCAATAAATTCCGCGCAGCAATGTCCGGTCAGAAAGAGAAAGTTGACATTTCAAATAACGGACAGGTACTTGTTGTAAGCCGTGGCAAAAAAGGTGCGGTTATTGTCAATATCGGCACATTGTCAAATGAGGTGGATTTGCCGACAACTCTTGCGGACGGCACATATAAAGATGCGGTCTATGGCAAAGAATTCAAGGTGAGAAAAGGACGGTTGCACGGTCTTGCCGGTCCCGAAAGGTCTTACATATTACAGAAATAGATGTATGTGGCAGGTTTAAAAGGGTTCGTTTTGGCGAACCCTTTTGTTTTATGTCGCGTTATATTATATGGTGCGTGGAATTGATCATAGACGCACTTGGCACGGTATTTGTAACATAGGTATACAGAATATATTATTATAATAACCTTTATAAAGATATTAATTATGAGTATCAGACCATTGGCGGATCGCGTTCTTATTGAACCCACAGCCGCTGAAGAAGTTACCATGGGCGGAATCATAATCCCCGATTCCGCAAAAGAAAAACCTCTCAAAGGAAAAGTTCTGGCAGTCGGAAATGGCACAAAAGATGAGCCGATGCAGCTTAAGGCAGGTGATACTGTGCTTTATGGCAAATATGCAGGAACGGAAATCGAATTTGAGGGTATCAAATATCTTATGATGCGTCAGAACGATGTTCTGGCTGTTATTGAATAAACGAATTATAAAACAACCAGTCATGGCAAAAGAAATTAAATTCAACATAAAGGCTCGCGAGGAGCTTAAGAACGGCGTCGATGCTCTTGCAGACGCTGTAAAGGTAACACTCGGTCCGAAAGGACGCAACGTAATCATAGAGAAGAAGTTCGGCGCTCCACATATTACAAAGGACGGTGTGACTGTAGCGCGTGAAATTGAACTTGAAGATCCTTTCCAGAATATGGGTGCACAGCTTGTTAAGGAAGTAGCGTCCAAGACTGGTGATCAGGCTGGAGACGGAACAACAACAGCTACTGTTCTTGCTCAAGCGATTGTCAATGTAGGTCTTAAGAATGTGGCTGCCGGAGCCAATCCTATGGATCTCAAACGAGGAATCGACAAGGCTGTTTCGGTAGTAGTGGAAGGCATCAAAGCTCAGAGCCAGGAAGTTGATGACGATATCAGCAAGATTGAGAATGTCGCACGCATTTCTGCAAACAACGATGAAGAAATAGGTCGTCTGATTGCTGAGGCAATGCAGAAAGTCAAAAAAGAGGGAGTGATAACGGTTGAAGAGGCAAAAGGTACTGAGACCACAGTCGATGTGGTTGAGGGAATGCAGTTTGACCGCGGTTATATCTCTCCTTATTTTGTTACAAACAGCGAGAAGATGGAATGCGAGATGGATTCTCCTTATATCCTTCTTTACGACAAGAAAATTTCTAATCTTAAAGACATGCTTCCTATTCTTGAAGCTGTGGCGCAATCCGGTCGTCCTCTTCTTATAATTGCGGAGGATGTGGATAACGAAGCACTTGCAACTCTTGTTGTGAACCGTCTTCGCGGCTCTCTCAAGATATGTGCGGTCAAAGCTCCCGGCTTTGGAGACAGAAGAAAAGAAATGCTTGAGGATATCGCCGTATTGACAGGCGGTACTGTAATAAGCGAGGTCAAGGGTATGCAGCTTTCACAGGCTGGGGTCAATGATCTCGGCACTGCAGAAAAAGTCACCATAAACAAAGACAACACAATCATTGTCAACGGAGCCGGTTCCAAAGACGCAATTTCCGGACGCGTCAACCAGATAAAGGCACAGATCGAGACTACCACATCAAACTATGACAAGGAGAAACTTCAGGAACGTCTTGCAAAACTTGCCGGTGGTGTTGCAGTCCTTTATATAGGTGCTCCATCTGAAGTAGAGATGAAAGAGAAAAAAGACAGGGTTGACGATGCCCTTTCAGCCACACGTGCAGCAATAGCAGAGGGTATTGTACCTGGCGGTGGTGTTGCATATATCCGTTGTCTCAATGCTCTTGACCAGCTCAAAGGCGCGAACGATGATGAAAACACAGGAATAGCCATTATCCGCCGTGCAATTGAAGAACCTATGCGCCAGATAATGAATAACGCAGGCGTAGAGGGTGCTGTGATTCTCCAGAAAGTAAAGGATGGAGAAGGCGACTTTGGATATAACGCCCGCACTGATACATTTGAGAATTTCTTCTCTACCGGTGTCATTGATCCAGCCAAGGTGACCCGTGTAGCTCTTGAAAACGCATCAAGCATTGCAGGAATGTTCCTTACAACCGAATGTGTTATTGCAGACAAGAAAGAAGAGACTCCCGCAGCTCCGATGGCTGCTCCCGGAATGGGAGGCATGGGTGGAATGATGTAATTCAACCCCAGATAAATTTAAAAGCAGGTGATTTCGTCATCTGCTTTTTTTTGTTTAATTTTGTAATTCAACATTAGATAGCGATGATATCAATAAATAATCTCAGTGTTGAATTCTCAGCACGTCCCCTTTTCACGGATATTAGTTTTGTAATCAACAAGACCGACAAAATTGCGTTGGTAGGTAAAAACGGTGCGGGCAAATCCACACTTCTCAAGATTCTTGCCGGTCTGCAGACGCCTTCATCCGGCAACGTATCCAAGCCGAATGAGATAACGATCGGATATCTTCCGCAGCAGATGAAGCTTTCTGATTCCACCACCCTTATGGATGAGACAAAGAAAGCATTTTCTGACCTTATTGATATTAGAAGAGAGATTGAAGACATCAACCGCCAGCTTCTTGAAAGAAACGATTATGAATCAGAAGACTACGGCAAACTTCTCATACGTCTTGAATTTCTTAATGAGCGTGTCGCCATAGAAGGTGCAGACAATATGGATGCCGAGATAGAGAAAACGCTTACCGGTCTCGGATTTGTCAAGGATGATTTCAGCAGACCGACATCTGAGTTCTCCGGAGGATGGAGAATGAGGATCGAGCTGGCTAAAATTCTTTTGAGACGCCCGGATGTACTGCTTCTTGACGAGCCGACAAACCATCTCGACATAGAATCCATACAGTGGCTCGAACAATTCATGCAGACAAAAGCGAAGGCTGTTGTTCTTGTCAGCCATGACAGAGCGTTTTTGGATAATGTCACCAAAAGGACAATCGAGATCTCATGTGGCAAGGCATACGACTATAAAGTAAGTTACACTAAGTTTGTGGAACTTCGCAAAGAGAGAGTTGAGCAGCAATTGCGTGCATATGAGAACCAGCAGAAACAGATAGCTGATATAAAGGATTTCATAGAACGTTTCCGTTACAAGGCTACAAAAGCTGTTCAGGTGCAAAGCAGAATAAAGCAGCTTGAAAAGATAGTTCCTATCGAAGTCGATGAAATCGACAATTCCCATCTGAGACTGAAATTCCCGCCAGCATTCCGTTCCGGTGATTATCCTCTTATACTTGAAGATGTCGGTAAGGCTTATGGCGAGCATCAGGTCTTTGACCATGCGGAATTTACTGTGAGGCGTGGCGAGAAAGTCGCATTTGTAGGTAAAAACGGTGAAGGTAAATCCACGCTTGTAAAATGTATAATGGGTGAAATATCATTTACCGGAACTCTTAAAATCGGACATAACGTCAAAATAGGATATTTTGCCCAGAATCAGGCACAACTTCTGGATGAGAATCTTACTGTGTTCGAGACCATAGATAATGTGGCAATAGGAGACATACGCACAAAAATCAGGGATATTCTCGGAGCCTTCATGTTCGGCGGAGAGGATATTGACAAGAAAGTCAAAGTGCTCTCGGGAGGTGAGAAAACTCGTCTTGCCATGATCAAGCTTTTGCTTGAACCTGTTAATCTCCTTATACTTGATGAGCCTACCAATCATCTCGACATGAAGACAAAAGATATTCTTAAGGAGGCTATACGGGATTTTGACGGAACGGTTATTATTGTAAGTCACGACCGTTATTTTCTTGATGGTCTTGTAGAGAAAGTCTATGAATTCGGAGGAGGTCGTGTCCGGGAGAATCTCGGAGGAATTTATGATTTCCTTAAAAAGAAAAACATCGAGCACCTGTCTGAACTTGAGCTTTCGAAGTCATCTGCAGAGAAAGTCAAAAAGGTCGAGTCTACAGCCGCCAGCCATGACAAGCAGACTGAGGGAAGCCAGTCGCAAAAAGAAAGCAGCCAAGACCGTAAACTCAGTTACGCTGAACAGAAAGAGCGAGCACGCATGCTTTCAAAAGCTGAGAAAGCCGTAAAGAAAGCTGAGGATGACATAGCCGCTTTGGAAATATGTCAGAAAGAACTTGAAGATAGAATTGCAGCCGGAGACGCTTCTGCTGAAACTCTTGATGCATATACAAAAGCCGGGAAAGAGATTGAGAATGCCATGTCTGTCTGGGAACTTGCACAGATGGATCTTGAAGAAATAAGAAAAAAATATGAATAATCATGGAATATATATACGATTACAATATGAATATTAGAAAATTTTTAATGTGTGCCATGGCGGGAGCTCCTTTGCTTTCGTTTGCGGCAGTGCCATCGAAACACGGCATTGAAAAAGCCAATCTTGATTCCGATGTTGATCCGAAACAGGATTTTTATATGTATGCCTGCGGCGGGTGGAAAAAGAATAATCCTTTGGGAGCTGAGTTTTCCCGTTTTGGAACATTTGACCAGCTGCGGGAAAATGCAAGAAATCAATTGAAGGAGCTGATCCTTAATCTATCGGATAATCCTCAGTCTAAAATCAAAGGTACAAATGCCCAGAAAGTCAGTGATCTCTATGCCCTTGGCATGAACAGTGCAAGATTAAACCGAGAAGGTGCCGCACCGCTGATGCCTATGCTTGATAAAATAAACTCCATGAAACCGGAAGAATTCACCTCTACACTTGCCTGGCTTCATAACGGACTTGGTGGAAGTTTTTTTGGAACCGGTGTGGGAGCTGATGCAAAAAATGCTGACATGAACATCATGCATATCGGCGAACCCGGTCTGGGATTGGGCGACAGAGACTATTATCTTGAGCAGAATGAAACAAATGGAAAGATAATGGCGGCATATGAGAGATACATCAAGCGTATGATGGAGCTTATCGGATACGATAAGAAGGAGCAGCAGCGCGTGTGGGATAATGTTATCTCAATTGAGACAGAGATAGCAAGAAACAAGAAGACACGCGAAGAGCGGCGGAATCCTCAACTCCGTTATAATATGATGACTATGGACGAGATTTTAAAATCTTATCCGAATATCGACTGGAAAGCCTATTTTTCCGCGCTTGGACTTCCAGAAGTGGATAAGGCAAATGTCTCTTCAGTAAAATATATGGAATTTATAAACGAATATCTTCCCAAACTGAACCAACAACAGATAAAGGACCTGATGACAGTGGATCTCGTCACATCCTCGTCAAATCTTCTAAGCGATGATTTTCAGGAAGCGAATTTTGAGATGTTTGACCGCACAATGTCCGGCATAGAACAGATGGAGCCCCGCTGGAAGCGTGTAATGACAATTCCAAACTCTATGTTCGGCGAAGCTGTAGGCGAATTATATGTGGCAAAATATTTTCCTGAGGAAAACAAGACATATATGAAACAGCTTGTTGAGAACCTGCGCAAGGCACTCGGCAAGCATATAGACAATCTAAGCTGGATGTCGGAGACAACCAAGGCAAAGGCAAGAGAGAAGCTTGCCACATTTACCGTAAAGATAGGTTATCCTGACAAATGGAAGGACTATTCCGGAATACAGATCGATCCTTCAAAGAGTTATCTGGAGAATGTAAGTGAAGCTTCCAAATGGTATTCTCAGGATAATTATCAGAAGCTTGGCAAACCTGTTGACAAGGATGAATGGCATATGACACCCCAGACTGTGAATGCATATTACAATCCCACAACCAATGAAATCTGTTTCCCTGCCGGCATTCTTCAGGTGCCATATTTCGACCTTACCGCAGATGATGCGCAGAATTATGGAGCCATAGGTGTTGTAATCGGACATGAAATGACGCACGGCTTTGACGATTCCGGCCGCCAGTTTGACAAGGATGGGAATATGGCGGACTGGTGGCAGCCTGAGGATACCGAGAAGTTCACGGCTCTTGCCGACAGGCTTGTCGCTCAGTTCGATGCTGTTGAAGTTGCTCCCGGAGTTAACGCAAACGGACGTTTCACACTTGGCGAGAATATCGCTGACCAGGGTGGTCTGCGTGTAGCTCTTACCGCCTATCTTGATTCTATGAAAGGAAAGGAGCTTAACGATATTGACGGACTCTCTCCTGCGCAGCGTTTTTATCTGGCGTATGCCAATGTCTGGGCAAATAATATCCGCGATGAGGAAATTTTGTCACGTACGAAGACTGATCCGCATTCGCTGGGTGAAAACAGGGTAAATGTTACCCTGCGTAATCTTGAGCCGTTCTTTGAGGCTTTTGGGATAAAAGAGGGTGACAAAATGTTCCGCCCTGTTTCCGAACGTGTAGTAATCTGGTAAATCTTTTTAATCCAGACATGTACGGATTGACAGGATATCCTTTATGCCATTCATTTTCTGAAAAATATTTTTCAGAAAAATTTGAAAGAGAGAATATCGGAGAGTGTTATCGTCTTTTTCCCCTAACGGATTTGCAGAGTTTAGATGTTTTACTGACAAAGAATGCGGATCTCAGAGGACTTAATGTGACAATTCCGTATAAAAAAGATATTATAAAATATCTTGACGCTCTCTCGGTTGATGCGGAGAGAATAGGAGCTGTGAATGTTGTAAAGATTCACAGAAACCCAGACTTGGAGAAACCGGTTCTGATTGGTTATAATACCGATTGGAAGGGTTTCTCCCTTTCTCTTTCTCCATTGTTGAGCGGAAATGAAAAAAGTGCCCTCGTGCTTGGCACAGGTGGAGCTTCGGCGGCTGTAATATTTGCTCTGAAAGAATTGGGAATAAAGCCTGTAATGGTGTCAAGACACATGCGCGAAGGTGTAATTACATATGCGGATATTAATGGAAAGATTCTGTCGGAGAATCTATTGATAATTAATACCACTCCATTGGGAATGTTTCCAGATATCGATACTGCCCCCCCTCTGCCCTATCATCTTTTATCATCTTCGCATATATGCTATGACCTTGTTTACAATCCTGCCGAGACTGAGTTTATGAAACGATGCCGACAGATGGGCGCTATTGTGAAGAATGGGCTTGAAATGCTCCATATACAGGCTGAATTGTCATGGGAAATCTGGAACGAGTCTTAGGCTCAAACACTCTTGCAGTTCCGGCAATTGCGGTTGCGTCGGGAATATTTTTTTCCACGGAATCACCGAACGCCTCTTTGTGTGGTTTTATTTTGATTATTTTTGCGCTTCTGTTTTATATTTTTCATATCTGCTATATAAAGGATGCAGTCACGTCATGGCGATTAAGAATGTTTCATTATCTGTGGCTCACAATTGCATATGTCGGAGGGGGCATGTTGCTGGCTGATATGAACAGGTATGAGCATATTGATACCGGAGCTGATATCAGGAAAGACGTTTCGATATGCGGAGAGGTTAAAGATGTAAGGGAAACGACATCAGGTGATGTTCTGACTGTTCAAGTAAGAGATATTATCGGAGGTAAAGGAATTCATCAGAATTTCAATAATCTTAAACTTCTCGTAAAGTGTGGTAATGCTGATTCAAGAGCCATTTCCGGAGATATTGTGGTCTTCAAGGCTAATATAGAAGATATTAAAGACAATCCCAACTCCTTTTTTGCCGGCTATAAAGATATAATGGCGTCAAAAGGAGTATTTTATATATGTAGTCTTGACAACGGAAAAATAAATGTGATTGATCATCATAAGTCGGCTATGGCTTTTTCTCGGGAAATAAGAAACCGTCTCGAATGTTTTATCGAAAATACATCTCTTGCAAAGAAAACGCAAAATTTTATTATTACGGTGTTGCTGGGAGACAGGGCTTATATTGATT
>NZ_CAJMXD010000066.1:0-10366 GCF_905219685.1 Barnesiella sp. CU968 | reverse complement strand
TGACTTCACATATTACAATCAGATAAGTAAAGACCAGATTATGGGCATGGCAAGTAGCTGGGCAACAGGATACCCCTATCGTCTTATCAATGCCGGTGAAATACAAAACCAAGGTATCGAAATCGCACTTAACACACGTCCCGTTATCATAGGCGATTTCTCTTGGGATTTGGGTATCAACTTCTCTAAGAACAACAATAAAGTGCGTAAGCTTGTAGACGGCATGGATATGTTTGAACTTGAAAAGGCTTCATGGCTTGATGTCCAGGTCGCTGCAAAGGTTGGTGAGAACTTCGGTTCTATCGTGGGTCCCGATTTCCAGAGAAACGAAAACGGAGATATTCTCATTGACCCGGCAACCGGTTTGCCGATGTACGACAAGAGCAATCACGTTCTTGGAAATGCATCTTGGGACTGGACAGGTGGTCTGAGCACAACATTCCGTTACAAGAATTTCGGACTTACCGCACTGTTTGACGTAAAGGTTGGAGCCGATCTGTATTCTATGTCGGCACGTGCTGCTCACGAATCAGGCAAAAGCCTTGCAACACTGGCAGGACGAGAAGAATGGTATAAGTCGGAAGAAGAGCGTCAGGCAGCAGGTATTGCGAAAGGTGCCTCGACATGGACTCCAACCGGCGGTTTTGTCGCACCCGGTGTGATTGACAACGGCGACGGCACATATCGTCCCAATGACATCAAGGTCAACCCCGAAGACTATTGGATGAGTGTTTGCCGCAATGCCCCTTCGATGTTCATCTATGACAATTCTTACATAAAGTGTCGTGAAATCACACTTACCTATCAATTCCCGAAGAAATGGCTCGGTAAGGTAGTGCAGGATATGTCTATTTCATTTGTGACTCGCAACCCGTTCATCGTATGGAAGAACATTCCCGACATCGATCCTGATTCCAACTACAACAATACAACCGGTATGGGACTTGAATATGGTTCGCTGCCTTCGCGCAAGAGCTATGGTTTCAACCTGTATGTTAAATTCTAAACGTAAGATTACCAATGAAACTACATAAGATATTCACTCCTGTTTTGGCGGCTCTTGCGCTCATTGCAGGTTCATGTAGCGACAGCTACATGGAGGATCTGAACACAGACCCTTCAAAAGCCAACGGCATTGACCCCAATGCCCAGCTGACCACAGCCCAGCTCCAGACCTACGGCGATCTGGGTATGGTGGAAATCTACCGCAACTACCATTATGCTTTCTCTCAGATGCTGATGGGTTGCTGGAATACAACCAACTATGGAGGCCGCCACACAATCGACAATAACGAAATGTGTCGCATCTGGACTTCGCTATATCCCAACGCTATAAAAAATCTTACTGATGGCATTCATAACAGTGAGGAAGAAGGTCTGACAAACGTAAATGCCGCTCTGCGCATCTATCGCGTCTATATGATGTCCCTTATTACTGATGTTTATGGCGATGCGCCTTTTAGCGAGGCTGGTCTCGGTTATATTGCCGAGAAATTCAACCCTAGATACGACACTCAGGAAGAAATATACGCAGCTTTCTTCAATGAACTCACCGATGCCTGCGGAGCCCTGTCATTGTCAGGCGACAGGATCACAGGCGATGTAATCTACAACGGTGACGTAACTAAGTGGAAGAAACTTGCCAACAGTCTGCGCCTCCGATTTGCCATGCGTATATCCGACGTAGACCCCGACAAGGCTAAGCAGGAATTTGAAGAGGCTCTGATGGCTGACGGCGGCGTCTTTACAAGTGCTTCTGATGACGCTCTCATTAAGTATATGGAAGTATCGTTCAGTTTTGGTCAGGATACATATTCCGACTATCGTGGCAATGCCCTTTCCAAACTACTGTTCGGTAATGACCCGGCAAACAACCCGAGTTACCTCTGTTCTACATTCTTCAACCAGATGTATAACAGCGGCGACCCCCGTACTTTTATCTTTGCCCGATTCTACTATGACGGTCTGATGAGCCTTACAAGCCCCGATAACCGCATTGACCTCACTGAAGAAATTCTTTCAAAAGGTATTCCTATGAATCCGAGAGATCCGGGTGCTTACTCATGGGAACCGTGGCCGGCAGGCTATGACAGCGATATCATGAAAGAGATTGCTGAGAACAATCCTTCTGTCGAAGTAAGTATGGCGCGCGAAACCGAGCCCAAGCTTGCCAACAACTTCCTTAAGAGTGATAATCCGGGCGTAGTTATG
This sequence comes from Barnesiella sp. CU968, assembly GCF_905219685.1. Lineage (NCBI taxonomy): Bacteria > Pseudomonadati > Bacteroidota > Bacteroidia > Bacteroidales > Barnesiellaceae > Barnesiella > Barnesiella sp. CU968. Next base: position 8,155 of record NZ_CAJMXD010000066.1, on the reverse strand, counting down.
ACCTACGCCGAGGTAAACTTCCTTATGGCTGAGGCCGCCCTTAAAGGCTGGGCAGTCGCCGGTAGTGCTGACGGCTACTACAAAACTGGTGTACGTGCGTCAATGGACTTCCTTACTGACAACTACGGCTGCCGTAAGATTACTGATGAGGAATTCTCTACTTTCATTGCCAACAACGGCATCGGTTACACCAACGAGCAGCGTAAGGCAGCAATCAATACTCAGGCATGGATTCTGCACTTCACCAATCCGTCTGAAGCATGGGCAAACGTGCGCCGTTCAGGTTATCCCCGACTTAAATCTCCGGCTGAATACGGTTTCGGCCAGTTCCTCACCGGCGGTCAGGAAATCCCCGTTCGCCTTTGCTATCCGGTTCTTGAATCATCGTATAATAAGACCGGCTATGATGAAGCTTTGGACCGTATGGGCGGAAGCAATAGCTGGTACATACCCATGTGGTGGGACGTTGACTAATAACATAAAAAGAAACTACAATGAATTTCATATATAAGACAATTTTGACTTTGCTGCCTGTAAGCGTCATGCTTGCTTCATGCAGCAGCGACGATCCGTTCTCTGTAGCAGGTCCGGATGACGAACCCCATATTCTGGCACCGACTTTCCCTGACCGAAATAATGGTCAGCTGCCCGTAGTAGCCAACATCAGCCGCGATGCAAATTTCGCCATGGAACTTACCGTGACACCTGCCGACTATGTTGATGTGGTATGGTATATCGACGGAGAGCAGACTGCAACCGGAAAGGCTATTGATATGCCTCTCCCCGCAGGTACATACGAGATGAAGGTTGTTGTCACAACCACTCAGGGTAAATCAACTTCTCGCGAAGGCATCATCAATGTCAATCCGCTGGATGGTGATCCCTGGGCTTCGGAAGTCTCATTTGAACGCATTGTCGCTCCCGGACAGAACGCGGTACTTTATGGCCGCAATCTCAGCTCTGTGAAATCAATCACTCTCGGTGATTCTGAACCGATTCCTGTTGACTATTCTACCGAAGACGGCAATGATGTTCTCACCTATACCGTTCCAGCAAATGCCGTCAATGGTACTTGCAGACTGGAACTCATTGATGCCGAGGGTATGAACTACGGCGCAAATAAAGTGACTGTGAGCTCTTCCGCTCTCGTTACTTCAGGTGCAGACCGTATTACTTCTGGTGCTACAACAACGCTTACAGGTATCAATCTCGACAGAGTGGCATCTCTTGAAATCGGAGGAACCAAGATTTCTGATTTTACCGAAAAAACTTCAACTGCAATCAGCTTCTCTGCCCCGGCTCTCGAAGATGGTGAGTATCCGATGTCGGGCGTTATGAATGATGGTGCCGAAGTTCAGTTCTACAAGAACGGTCAGGTTGAGACCTCCACAACAGTGGTTATGTTATCTCAGCAGACCTTGTGGTCAGGACACCACTATGTTTCGTGGGATCTTCCCGATGACAGCCCCAACAAGACCTTCAACCTTATCGGCATGGATGTTTTTGCCGGCATTAAACCGGGTGCTGTAATGTCAATTCACTATTCGATAGAACCTACCGCCGAATATCATCAGCTTCGCACAACTACTGTAAGGTGGAACGATCTTCCCGGTACAGGAATGATTGAATTCTCAACTGACGGTGTCGCAGAAATCACGCTGACAAAAGAGGCTCTTGACATGATTCAGGAGCAGTCCGGATTCATCTGCGTCGGTCATGGTTACTATGTAGATCTCGTAACTCTTCGCTAATATGTTGAAACACGTAATGACATTTTTAACCGTCACTTCAGCAGCCTGCTCTATGCAGGCTGCCGGAGTGGCAATTCCCTCAGACCCTGATATTGAGGCAGCTGTAGAGCGCACATTGTCCAAAATGAGCCTTGACGAGAAAATCGGCCAGATGACAGAGCTTTCAATTGATGTGCTTGGCGACTGGAAGGACGGTGAGTTCTTTCTCGATCCTCAGAAACTTCATGAGGCTATCGCTGTCTATAAGGTCGGCTCTGTGTTGAATGCTCCCGGCGGACCGACTGCACAGACTCCTGCGAAATGGGAGAAGCTGATCGGTCAGATTCAGGAGGTGTCAATGAAAGAAATCGGCATCCCTTGTATCTATGGACTTGACCAGAATCACGGCACAACCTACACTCTTGGCGGTGTGCTGTTTCCGCAGAACATAAACGTAGGTGCGTCGTTTAACCCGACGTTGGCTCGCAGAGCTGCTGAAATTACGGCATATGAGACTCGCGCCGCCAACTGTCCGTGGACATATTCTCCTACCGTTGACCTCACCCGCGACCCGCGTTGGAGCCGTGTATGGGAAAACTACGGAGAGGATCCGTTAGTCAACGCCATCATGGGCGCTCAGCAGGTCAAGGGCTTTCAGGGCGATAACCCGAATAAGATAGGCCGACATAATATAGCCACCTCGGTTAAGCATTATCTCGGCTACGGCGCTCCGCGAACAGGCAAAGACCGTACCCCGGCATATATTTCACCGTCTGATCTCCGCGAGAAGTTTTTTGAGCCTTACCGTGCCTGCATCGAGGCAGGGGCATTGACTGTAATGGTCAATAGCGGTTCAATCAACGGTCGCCCTGTTCACGCCAATAACGAGCTGCTCACCAAGTGGCTTAAAGAAGACCTTAACTGGGACGGAATGATTGTGACTGACTGGGCAGACATCAACAATCTCTATACCCGCGAATATGTGGCTCACGACAAAAAAGAGGCTATCGAAATGGCTATCAATGCCGGAATCGACATGTCAATGGAGCCATACGACCTCAATTTCTGCACTCTGCTTAAAGAACTCGTAAATGAAGGTCGCGTATCTCAGGAGCGTATTGATGACGCAGCACGTCGTGTCCTGCGCTTGAAATATCGTCTCGGGCTGTTTGACACTCCCAATACATATCCCAAAGACTATGCCGACTTCGCCTGCGACCGTCACGAGCAAGTCGCTCTTCAGGCAGCCGAGGAATCGGAGATACTGCTCAAAAACGACGGCGGCATTCTTCCGTTGAAGAAAGGTACAAAGATTCTGCTGACAGGTCCTAATGCCAATTCGATGCGCTGTCTCAATGGCGGCTGGAGCTATTCATGGCAAGGTCATCTGACTGACCGTTTCGCATCGAAATACAACACCATCTACAAGGCATTGGTCAATAAGTTTGGCAAGAAGAATATAGTTCTTGAACAGGGTGTCACTTATCCTGCCGAAGGTGCCTATCACGAGGAAAATGAGCCGGAAATTGAAAAAGCTGTGGCAGCTGCGTCGGGTGTTGATGTCATAGTCGCCTGTATCGGTGAAAACTCCTATTGTGAGACACCGGGAAACTTGTCGGATCTCGCTGTCTCTGAAAACCAGCGCAATCTCGTCAAGGCTCTTGCTGCGACAGGCAAACCGGTTGTATTGATTCTCAACGGTGGTCGTCCGCGTATCATCAGTGATATTGAGCCATTGGCAGATGCGATAGTCAACATTCTGCTTCCCGGTAACTTCGGTGGTGACGCACTTGCCAACATCCTTGCCGGCGACACCAACCCGAGTGGCAAAATGCCCTACACCTATCCACGCCATCAGGCAGAACTCACCACCTACGATTATCGAGTGAGCGAGGAAATGGATAAGATGGAAGGTGCTTATGACTACGATGCTGTGGTATCGGTACAGTGGGCTTTTGGCTATGGACTCAGTTATACCACTTTCAAGTATGACAATTTCCGCTGCTCGAAATCTGAATTCGGTGTCAACGATGACCTCGTGTTCACAATCGATGTTACCAATACAGGTAATTGCTCAGGCAAAGAGGTTGTGATGCTTTTCAGCCGTGATATGGTAGCGTCTCTGACTCCTGACAATCGCCGTCTGCGCGCGTTTGAAAAAGTTGAGCTTAAGCCCGGTGAGACCAAAACCGTAACTTTGCCAATCAAGGCAAGCGACCTCGCCTTCGTGGACTACGACGGCAAGTGGGTACTTGAAAAAGGACAGTTCCGTATGCAAGTCGGCAGCAGTGTGATGGATATTGATTGCAACGACACATACAAGTGGTCAACCCCCAACAAGTAAAATAATTCATAAGGTAAAACAGATTTGATATAGGCTTGCAGTGATGGCAGGCCTATATTTTTAATGCCAATTATAAATACCAGAACCAAACACACTACCAATTTCTTATCCATTGGCCATCCTCACGCGAATCCTCAAAAATAACCTTGTAGTCAAAATATTAACCCAAGACTACATCAAATATACGAATTATTTTGGGAATAGTCACATATTTTCTATCATAGTTTAACGCGATTTGAAATCTATTAATTAAATTCGCGTTATAAATCGGATGAAAATGAATATATCAATCAGTAATATCGAGGATCTGCCGCGTGCGGCTGCAGAGTTCGTGGCGGCGATGGGGGATAACAGGCATTTTGCTTTCCATGCCCCGATGGGTGCGGGGAAAACAACATTCATCTCTGCTTTATGTGCGGCTCTCGGCTCTGAAGACGAGGCGTCAAGCCCGACTTTCAGCATAGTCAATGAATATGCGGTTGCGCCGGATGCGGTTGCGCCGGGTGGCTCTGACAAGATATATCACTTTGATTTCTACAGGGTGGAGACGGTGGAGGAGTTGCTCGACATGGGGCTTGACGATTATTGGGATTCAGGGTCTGTCTGTCTTATGGAATGGCCCGAAAATGCTCTCGGATTCCTCCCGGACGATACTGTTGACGTGAGAATCGAGGTCTTGCCGGATGATTCAAGGATGCTGACGGTATGAGAATAGAATGGCTGGATGAGTGTGTGTCGACCAACACGCAGGTGACGGAATATCCTCTCTCGGAAGAGGGGGTGATTGTGGCGGTGCGCTGCCAGACAGGAGGACGCGGACAAAAGGGTAATTCCTGGGAAGCGCAGCCGGGAAAGAATCTTACATTTTCAGCGATGTGGAAACCACGTGGCATCGCTGCAAGAGAACAATTCTCTATCAGCGAGGCTGTCGCGCTTGCCGTTGTCGATTTTCTGGAGGATGCGGGAATCAACGCGAAGGTCAAATGGCCCAATGATATCTATGTGGATGACCGTAAGATATGCGGAATCCTGATAGAGCATTCGGTTATGGGAACGGAAATTTCCCGCACAATAGCAGGTGTGGGAATCAATGTGAATCAGCGTGAGTTCCTGAGCGGCGCTCCCAATCCGGTGTCGATGGCTTCCATAGCCGGAACTGAATTCCCGACGGAAAGACTGCTTGAGGATTTTGAAATGAAACTCCGCCGGCGCCTCAGTCAGATATCCGGATCTGAGGGGAGAATAATGATTCACGATGAGTTCCAGTCAAGGATGTGGCGTTTCGACGGATCAGCCTATCCTTTCCGCGTCAGGGAATCGGGAGAATCATATCCGGGTATTGTCAGAGGTGTGGAGCCGATGGGTTTCCTGCATGTCGAGAATGCGGATACCGGTGAGACATGTAGATATGCCTTCAAGGAGGTGGAATTTTTGCTATCCGGCGGAATTTGATTAAATTTGCATTTTATGAGTGACAAGGAAGCGAAAACAGGAAAAATGCGCACAGTGCTGGGGTATGCCCTCAGATGGCTGTTGCCGCTCGCGCTGACAGTCTTGCTGGTCAGCTATATGTTCAAAAAGGTCAATTTCTACGACATGATGGATATTATCCGCCATGGAGTGGACTATTGGTGGATATTGTGTGCCATGGGAATCAGCGTTTGTTCCCATATATTCCGTGCGTTGCGCTGGCGTATACAGTTGCGGAGTCTCGGCATAGATGCGCCGCTTCTGGCTCTGTGCTGCTCTATTTTCGGTTGCTATGCCTTGAACCTTGTCTTTCCGCGCCTCGGGGAGGTGTGGAGATGCACATACATAGCGGGGCGTGAGAAAGCCCCTTTCGCCAAAGTGCTCGGTTCGATGGTCGCGGACCGTCTGTCGGATTCGATCTGTGTTCTGCTTCTCACCATATTGACATTCATCGTTGCGACTCCGGCAATAAATGCGTTCCTGACAAAATATCCCGTAGGACAGGGGGTTGTGTCTACTGCCTCTTCGCCTTGGTTCTGGATTGCCGTGGCTGGCGCATGTGCCGTTGTGTGGGCGATATTCCGTTTCGGACGCGATACTGCTCCGGTAAAGAAAGTGAAAGGCTGGGTGCTTGAGACATGGAAAGGTTTTGCGGTTGTCACTGAAATGAAAGGGAAATGGACTTTCCTCTTTTATACAATCGCCATATGGGGATGTTATTATGTGCAGCTGTATGTGGCGTTCTTCGCTTTCCCGTTTACACGCGAGTTGTGTGCACAACAGGGACTTGCCTTCGGACTGACACCCTGTCTTGTGGCGTTTGTGCTCAGTTCAATCGGTATGGCTATACCCTCCAACGGCGGACTCGGTCCATGGAATATTGCTGTGATGTTCGGCCTCGCCATCTATGGTGTAAGCACAGCTGACGGAACGGCGTTCTCCATGCTGCAGTGGTCCGGTCAGACGGTGATGTTGATAATTCTCGGAATCTTCACTATGGCATATATATCACTTGATAAAAAGAAAAATGAGGAAGTTCCATCGAATGAAACCGGAATTTCCCGCTCTTAGCCTACATATACGAATTGCAGACTATTATGAATTTTAACGACGATAAAGACGATTTTTTTGACGGTCCCGACATACAGGAAGTGCCTAAAACACCGAAAGCTCCTCTTCTTAAGCCGGAGGATCCGGATTACTGGGAGCAGGATGAGCCTGAGTTTGAACACCTGCTGCCTCCGCGTCGTAACACTACAATATGGCTCTGTGTAGCTGCTGCCGTGTTGGCTGTAGCTGCTTTCATTGCCGTTTATCTGTGGTTTTTCTCACCATTCGTGACTGAAGCCGTGCAATACGGATATGTGGAGGATATCGAGAAAAGGGGAGAGGTCTTCAAGACTTATGAGGGAACAATACTGCCATACAAGGAATTGATGGATACGACACGGGTATACCGTAAGGATTTTGTCTTCTCCGTCAAGGATCCTGCTGTTGCGGTGGAATTGCGCCGTCTGCAATACGCAAACCTTCCTGCACGTGTCGAATATGAGAAATATCACGGCTCGTTGCCATGGCGTGGCGAAAGCCGCATAATGGTGGTGCGTGTGGACACTGCCGATCCCGCCAAAATACTCCCTCCGGAATTTGCTCCCGACATATGAATTTAAGAACGGTCTGCATATTTTTGTTGTCGCTTGTTGCTGCATCGCGGATAGATGCGGAAGCGCAGGATGTCGTGGATAATTCACCATGGTCTGTCACGGATTCCGTGCTTACTGTTTCTAAAACGGTATTGCGCATCGAGGCATATGCGTTTGCCGACAGAACCGATATCCGGGAAGCCAGATTTGAAGATGGCTCCCGGCTTCATTCAATAGGTGAATATGCGTTTATGGGGTGTTCCAATCTTAAAAACATCACATTGCCGGCAAGTCTTCGGACACTCGGTGAGGGGTGTTTCCGTGAATGCGGATTGACCTCTTTGGCTGTTCCGGACGGAGTGAAAGAATTACCCAAGGGGATGTGCGCATGGAATGAAGAGCTGCGGACCGTATCTCTCCCCGCCGGGCTGGCTGACATCGCGGCGCATGCGTTCGCCTATTGCAAGAGTCTTGAATCCATTGCGATACCCCGGGCGGTCAGTCATATAGGCAACAACGCCTTCTCATGTTGCTACACACTGGCGGAGGTGACGCTTCCCCGGGCAATGAGAGAGCTGGAATCTTATGCCTTCTCCGACTGCCGGTCATTGCGCAGCGCGGTCATGCCTGCGAACTCAAGGCTCCTCGGCGAATTGATTTTCAGCGGATGTGAAAACCTGACATCCATAACGGTGATGTCACCCGCACCGCCACCCTTCGACTGTGATAGTTTCATCTTCGAGCCGGACGAGGCGCGTCTGTATTCCCGATGCCGTCTCTACGTTCCTGCCGAATCCGTCAACCGTTACAGAACGGCCCGCGGCTGGAAGCTTTTCACAAACATAATTCCCGTCAGTCATCGTAAATAGCCGCCCCAAATTTCACTTTTATTTTTAAACACTCTTAAGAAATGCTCTTAGAAACTGTTTAAATTTAATTCGATATTTTTTATATAGTGAATCTTGTGT
>NZ_CAJMXD010000065.1:0-10402 GCF_905219685.1 Barnesiella sp. CU968 | reverse complement strand
GACCGGACACATATACTCTCGCCTTGCTCATACGCAATTTCGACAGCACCTTTGATGGAAGATTGTAGCCTAACTGCAGTGTGCGTAGTTTTCCATAAGAACCGTTTTCCACGAAATATGAGGAGCAGCGACCTTCATCGCCATTGTTGCTGGTTGTAAGCATCGGGATGGTCGAACCGGCATTGACTTCCGGAAGCCACCCGTCGAGCACACGCACGCCCTTGTTGCTGCCAGTGTCGTTCACACTCCAGAAATCGGTCTGGAATTTCTGGTCGTTATAGACATCCTGTCCGAGCACGCCCTGCCAGAACATCTGCAAGTCGAAGTTTTTGTAAGCAAGTTCTATATTGAGACCGAACGAAAGATCCGGAACCGGGTTGAAGATCCAGGTCTGGTCTTTGTCGGTTATCTTACCGTCATTGTCGAGATCCCTGTATCTCATTCCGCCCACACGGGCATTGGGCTGTCCGGAAGATGCCACTTCCGCCGCATTCTGGAATATGCCGTCCCACACATAACCTACAATCGAGCCGTAAGGTTTTGCCGCCTCCACAATATTCTGCGTCGGAGTGTGGGCATATGAACCGGTAGCCGTAGCTGGTAGATATGTAACCTTGCTGCGGAAGAAATCGAAGTTAAGAGAAGCCTTGTAGGAGAAACCGCAGGCGAGGTCATCGCGCCAACCCACAAGAAACTCCATACCCCAGTTTCTTAAAGAAGGACCGTTGACCCATGAAGCTCCTCCTTCTCCCATCGAACCGAGGTAGGCAGGTCTGATAAGCATATCCTTGACATCCTTGATGTAGGTATCCCAGGTTCCGTAAAGGCGGTTGTTTAGGAAGGCGAAGTCGAGTCCTATATTTGACTGCGTAGTGCTCTCCCATTTGAGATTGTTGTTGGCGGTCTGGCTGGCAAAATATCCCGAGGGGAATATACCGCTCTGCTGGAGCAGCAGGTCATATGCGGTTGAAGTCACACGATCATTGCCATAATCGGAGACAAAAAGGGAATAACGTGCATTATTGTCGATAGCCTGATTACCTGTCTTACCCCATGATGCGCGGATTTTCAAATCGTTGAGCCATGGTTTGTCGATAGTCTCCGAGATTCTGTAACCAAGAGTGGCTGCCGGGAATGTTGCGTAGCGGTTGTTTTTACCGAAACGCGAAGAGCCGTCGTAACGGATGGTGAAAGAAGCAAGCAACAGGTTTCTCCAGTTGTAATCTGCCTTGCCGAAGAAAGATATAAGGGAATATGCAGATCTGTTACCTTTTGACTTTGCCACACCTACCGCGGCATCAGGATACATATAGTCAGGAGTCTCTATCGAATAATCCTGGTTCTCGCCCGAGAAATCCACACGGTTCTGGCGGAACAGCTCGATACCGCCGAGAACAGTGAAGTTATGGTCGTTTTTTACAGTGAAATCATAGTTGACCGTATTTGTCCAGGTCCATTTGGAATCGTTTGCCTGTGAGAGTGTGGTTCCGTTAGTGTCGTTGTTGACGATATCGCTGTGGAACGTATATCTGTAGGAGTGGATAAACGCCGCGTCATAGTCGAGACCGAAATTAGAACGGAACAGAAAGCCTTTGAACGGTTTTATGTCGACATAGGCGTTGCCGAACAGACGCCATATCTTAAGAGCGTTGTCCTTGTTGAATGCCAATTCACGCACGGGGTTCTGACGGTCGCTCATGTTTCCGACCGGTCCGGCATATGTTATTCCGTCTGTCTCGAATACCGGAACGATAGAGGGCATTTTCAAGGCATTCTCCAGTGGTTCGCAGTTGACCTGGTCTGTATAGGTGAGGGTGAAGTTCTCCCCTACCGTAACGACTTTGCTTATATTGTAGGATGTGTTTATTCGAGCAGAGAGATTCTCGAAATCGGTATATTTCAATATACCGCTGTTTTTCTTATAGCCGAGGGAGAAGAATGAAGACCCTTTCTCACCGGAGGTCGAAACCGCAGCATCGTAATTCTGCGAGAAACCAGTGCGAGAAATCTCGTCAAGCCAGTCGGTGTCAGAAAAACGCATCGTACGCTTCGCATTTATATAACCGTCATATCGACCGTTTACCATATAATCGACATACTGTCCTGTAGCGGGATTATAGGCGCGGATCGGATAACCATCTTTTGCCGACAGGTTCAGTCCGTAGCCTGCGGCATATCCCACAGGGTCGATTCCGTCATTGAGGGCAGCCTGCGCCATGGCTGTAGCATATCCGGGAGTGTCAAGCAGTTTCATTTTCGATTGCGGAGAATAGAACTGCGCTGTAAGGTTGGCAGACAACGACACCTTTACTTTGCCGTTGGCGTTCTTTCCGCTCTTTGTGGTGATTATGATTACTCCGTTTGCCGCCCTTGAACCATATATTGATGCGGATGCCGCGTCTTTTAAAACCTGCATACTCTCGATATCATTCATATTCAATGAATTCAGAGTAGCGGTTGTCGGCACTCCATCTATAATGAACAAAGGATCCTGCGATGCGTTGAATGAACCGATACCACGGATTCTTACTGTTCCGCTCCCGGAGGGGGCACCTGTGGTCGTGATGGTCATTCCGGGCACTTTTCCCTGAAGCGCACGCATAGGGTCTGTATCCGCACTTGTCTCAAGCGACTTTGTGGAAACTACAGAAACAGCACCGGTCAGGTCGGCTTTCTTCACTGTCTGGTATCCGATCACCACCACTTCGTCAAGAAGTTCAGTGTCTTCGGAAAGATAGATTGTGAGTTTTTCTTCTGCTTTGACTGACTGCTGTCTGAATCCGACATATGACACTGTCAGTATTGAACCTTGCGGAACGGTAAGCGTAAAAGTACCGTCAAGATCGGTCGAAGCACCCTTCTTTGTAGCTTCCGACAATACGGTAGCGCCGATAAGAGGTTCGTTATCCGTCTTTGAGAGAACCGTTCCATGCACAGTGATGTTCTGTGCGTGTGCCGTAAACACTGCCATAAGAAGCAGCATGGCACTCAGGAGTGATTTTTTCATGATGAATTTTAATTGGTTTTAATAATTTGCGGCAAAGTTACGCACTCTGTCCAGGCAAAGTTATTACTTTTGTTGTGCGTGATATAAAATTTGATTCATAGCATGAATTATGATTAGATATGCATAAATTTTAATAGCGGCTCATGAATGCTCACCATAATCCACAGAGTCGTTCTACAGCCGCGACCGCAGCTCGGTCGGAGTCTCACCGTAAGCCTCACGATAACATTTAGAGAAATATGCCGGCGTGGAGAATCCCACTTCATATGCTATTTCGGAAATGGAGCGGTCTGTGGTTGTAAGCAGATGTCGAGCTCGTTTAAGACGGAGATTCCTTATAAGCTCTACAGGGGAATAATTGGTCAGAGCCTTTATCTTGCGGTAAAGCTGCGAACGTCCGAGACCCATTTCCGATGCAAGCTGGTCAACATTCATATCAGCATCGCCCATCCGTGACTCCACCAGTTTAAGAAAACGGGCGTAAAACTCATTTTCCACATCCGTTGACACAATGCGCCGCTCTGCTGATCCGTTTGCGGGTTTAGAAAGATCCCCCTCACTGCGGTCATGCGATGCGCCCCAGATGTTTTTTATACGACGCCGGTTCTCAAGCAGGTTTTCGATGCGGGATCTCAGCACTGCGCTGTTAAAGGGTTTCGAGATATAGCCGTCGGCTCCACTTTCATAACCGGCGACTTTCTGCTCATCCATAGAACAGGCGGTAAGCATAAGCACCGGAATGTGAGATGTCGAAATCTCCTCTTTTATATTGCGGCAGCATTCAAGACCGTCCATTACCGGCATCATGACATCGCAGACCACAAGATCCGGCACATAACGCGTTGCATATCTTATGCCCTCCCTGCCGTTCGAGGCACCGACCACATTGTATTTATCCGACAGCAATTCCTCAAGCATGACTCGTATGTCCTCGTTGTCATCGATTACAAGAATCACCGGCTTGTCTTCCGAAAACTCGCGCTCTTGAGTCTCGACATCCGCGAGTTCCGCCTCAATGGCAGCGTGATCCGTTCCGGCAACCGACGATTCCGTGCCCACACCCACATGGACAACCGGCAGAATGACTTTGAATTCAGAACCTTTCCCGACTTCACTCTCAACATTGATCTCTCCTCCGTGAAGTTCCACAAAGGCTTTGGTCAGCGAGAGTCCTATGCCGCTCCCCTTGGGATGAACACGATCCACCTGAAAGAAACGATCGAATATTCTCTTTCGGTCTTCCTCTTTTATTCCCGGACCATTGTCGCACACTGAGAAAAATATCTTATCCCCTTCACGTCCGCACGAAAAGCAGACAGAACCGTTGGCAGGAGTGTATTTCAATGCGTTAGACATCAGATTATACACAACCCTTTCAATCTTCTCCTCATCAACAGCCAGACGCAGATCCGCATCTTCAATTTTAATATCAAGCTTTATGTCGCGACTGCGGGCAACATTGCTGAAAGCCTCCACCCAATCTTTTGCAAGCGCGCCGAAGTCTGTCTCCACAAGATTCACATCCAGCTTTCCGTTTTCATATGCGCGAAAGTCAAGAATCTGGTTCAGAAGCCGTTTAAGAATCCTTACATTCTTATCGGCGATATGCATAAGTGTTTTCTGGGAGGGAGTCAGATTCCCCGCTCCGGCAAGTTGCTCCACCGGCTCGGCGATAAGAGTGAGTGGCGTGCGAAGATCGTGGGAGACATTGGTAAAAAACATCAGCTTGGAGCGCGTAGCTTCCTCCAGCCGGGTGTTGAGTCTTTTCTGCTCCTCATGTTGCGATGCGAGCTGTTCGTTTTTACGCAGCAAGGTTTCCTGATAACCTTTGCGAAGCCAAAATGCCCTGAGTATGAAGAAAAGCAACACACAAAGCATGACTACAAAAGCGATGCTTACGTAAAACAGCGTTGTCTGCGCCGAATGCCTGTCCCAGTACTGGTCGATTTCCGATTTAAGGCTCTTCATCTTGGAGGTCTCCTCCTTCAGTGATTCGTTCTGAATCAGCAAAATATCAGCATTGCTCAGATCCACGGCAGAAGGGATGGGAAGTTTCGCCACTGAATCATAAGGCTCTCCTTTAAGAATGGCAAGAGCAGTCTTTATAAGACGATGCCCTTCGGTAGGATAAAGAAAAGTGGCGTCAATCACGGAATCGCGCACAGCCTTCATTCCTATCTCGGGAGCCGCATCTATACCTATGATATATGGATCGAGTTTACGCCTACGCGCGGCATCTGAGGCGGCGACAGCCATACGGTCGTTATGAGCGTATATGCAATCAACATCCGGATAAACCGACAATAAAGAATCCGCAAGGTGCAATGCGTCTTCGTATTTCCAATTACCATAAGCACTTGCCTCTATCTTTATGCCGGGATGGCTCTCAAGTTCCTTTCTGAAACCTTCATGCCGGCTGATGGCAGGCGTGGAGCCTTTAAGACCGTAGAGTTCCAAGACAGAACCTTTGCCCCGCATGAGATTCGAGGCATAACGCGCCGCCAAAACACCGATCTTCTCGTTGTCAGCACCTTGAAAAGCAGTATAGCTGTGTCCGTTGACATTCCTGTCGAAAACCACTACCGGGATACCGCTTCGGTAAACACTGTCGATTACCGGTGTTATGGCATCAGCCTCGTTGGGGGCGACTATGATGATATCGAACCCATTATTAGCAAAATACCTGATGTCGGCAATTTGCTTCGCGTTGCTGTCTTCGGCGGAACGTATTTCGACAGAAGCCTCGGGATGAACAAGGATCTCCCGCTCTATCTCCTCGTTCATCTTGTTGCGCCAGTCGTCGTTGCTGCATTGCGACACGCCTATGCGGTATTCCTTCTTCTCCTCGCCACAGGATACAAGAATCAATCCTGCGGTTAATATAATACCTATGATATAAATCAATGTCAGTCTCGTTTTCATGGAATATCGGTTAATTTAAAAGGGACACACCTTCCGAATCCGAAATTAATAAAATATTGCCACACCTCAAAATCTGTGACCAAATGCCGACACTCTTAGTTACAAAAAAACGTGCATAGGCAATAAAAAAACAAGCTTATGCAACAAAATTCATACCGATTGCTCTTTTAATTATTGCATTACAGAAATCAGAACAATATCTTTGCGACATATTTGAAACAAATATTATAAGCGCATCCTTTATACTGCATGTGAAAACTCATAGGTAATAAAAGATTGTGAACAAAAGTACAAAACAACAGTAAAATGAACAACATCCTTAAAAACACCATGACGGCGGCAGCCATCGCGCTTTCCATATCGGCAGGCGCATCCGACATCCAGATAGACTATCTCGGCACAAACAATACGCTTGTGCGGGTGAAGGGAGCCAACAGATATCTTATGCTTCCAGTGCAGGAATCGAATGAGGATGCAAAAGTCAACGTTCTTGTCAACGGAAATATCGAACGCTCTTTTGCCGTCAGACTCGCCAAGACTAAAGTGGATTACACCGTGCCTTTCGATCTGTCACCCTTCGATGGCAAAGACGTGGTTCTTGACATTGTATCGTCGCAGGGGCGCGCATCGGTTCGCGAAGCGAAGCAGGACGCATGCTGGAGCAACTTCTCTTTATCTGACACAATCGATTGTGCAAACAAGGAGAAATACCGTCCGCTATATCACCACACTCCGGAATGGGGATGGATGAACGACCCGAACGGAATGTTCTATAAAGACGGAGTGTGGCACCTTTGCTATCAGTGGAATCCCTACGGATCCAAATGGCAGAATATGACCTGGGGCAGCTCAACCTCCACAGACCTGATACATTGGGAACATCACCCTGCGGCAATAATACCCAACGGACTGGGAATGGTTTTCAGCGGAAGCAGTGCCATAGACCGCAGCGGCAGCGCCGGATTCGGCAAAGATGCAGTAGTTGCCATGTATACTTCTGCCGGAGTGAGCCAGATGCAGAGTCTCGCCGTCAGCCATGACAACGGCCTGACATACGACATTTATCCCGCTAACCCGGTGATAACAATGGAAACCGAGGCAAGAGACCCCAATATGTTCTGGGACAATGACAAGAAACAATGGATTCTGGTGCTCGCCCACGCTCTCGAACATGAGATGCTTTTCTTCACCTCTCCCGATATGAAACAATGGACTCTCCGCGGTTCTTTCGGCAAGGGGCTTGGCGCACAGGGAGGCGTATGGGAATGTCCGGATCTTTTCCGACTCAAGGTTGACGGCACGGACAAAGAGAAATGGATGCTTATCTGCAATATCAACCCCGGAGGACCCTTCGGCGGAAGCGCGGTGCAGTATTTCACAGGAGATTTCGATGGCAACACATTCAAGGCTGATACCGACAAGAACGGTAACGTTGCCACCAAATGGCTTGACTATGGTAAAGACAATTATGCTCTTGTAAGCTGGAGCGATGTTCCCGACGGACGACGTGTGGCAATAGGCTGGATGAGCAACTGGCAATATGCCGCCGAAGTGCCGACGATGCAGTTCCGCAGTGCCAATACTCTTCCCCGCGAAATAAGACTTTTCGAAGGTCTTGACGGAGAGACATATGCCTCCTGCGGTGTTGCTCAAGAGATGCTGGGACTGAGAGGGAAGACATTCACCGAAGCCAAAAGACTGTCGGTATCGGGCAAAAAGAAATCCTTCGCACTTCCTGAATCAAACAGCGGAGCCTGCGAGATAACACTTGATATGAATAAAGGAAAATCCTCTAAAATTCTCCTTACTCTTTCCAATAAAGAAGGGGAATGCGTCAGCATGTGGTATGACACTGCCGCTAATACATTCTCTGTAGACAGGAGAAAGAGCGGCATCACGGATTTCAGTCAGGATTTCGCCTCTGTAACCACAGCCCCCGTGCTCGACACGGAATCTACGCTGAGTCTGCGCGTATTCGTCGACACTTCGAGCATCGAGGTATTCGGCAACGGAGGACGCTTCGCCATTACAAACCTTGTTTTCCCCAAAAGCCCTTATACCACTCTTACCGTAAGCTCGGAGGGTGGAAAGGGAAATATCTCCAATCTTAAAGTCTATTCACTGAACCTTAAATAACATTCCTGCGAACAATGAATAATTCAAATCCGGCGGCAACTACAGCTAAAAGTCCTCTTATGCAATTCATACCAGTGATGCTCTGCTTCTTCTCGATGGGCTTTGTAGACCTTGTGGGCACTGCCACAAATTTCGTAAGAAACGATCTCAACCTCTCTGTTTCCGAGGCGAGTCTCTTTCCTTCACTTGTATTTTTCTGGTTTCTTATCTTCTCGGTGCCTACTGGCATTCTGATGAACCGCATCGGCAGAAAGAGCACCGTTCTGGTGTCACTGGTCATAACGGCAGTGTCTCTTGTAATACCAGTCTTCGGCGATTCGTATGCGGTGATGCTTATCTCATTCTCGCTGCTTGGAATCGGCAACGCCGTAATGCAGACATCTCTCAATCCTTTGGTGACCAACCTTATAAGCGGCAACAAGCTTGCGTCTGCCCTAACATTCGGTCAGTTCGTCAAAGCGATAGCCTCTTTTCTCGCCCCGATAATCGCAACATGGGGAGCCACCACGCTTATGCCTACGTTCGGGCTGTCGTGGAGAGTGCTTTTCCTCATATATGCCATTGTGAGCGCGCTGGCAATCACCGCTCTGGGTGCAACGCCCATTCGAGAGGAACGTCCCGACAAGGCTTCCGGAATAAAGGAATGCATAAAGTTGCTCGGACGCCCGTTCATACTCCTTTGCTTCTTGGGCATAATGTGCCATGTAGGCATCGATGTTGGCACAAACACCTATGCGCCAATGATCATAATGGAACGCCTGAATTTCTCGCTTGAGGACGCCGCCTTCGCCACCGGTGTATACTTCATCTTCCGCACGATAGGTTGCTTCACCGGCGCGTTCATTCTGCGTGTGATGCGTCCGAAAGTTTTCCTCGCCATCAGCGGACTGATGATGCTGGCTTCGATGATTATCCTTTTCAGCGCACACTCCCTGACCGCGCTATATGTTGGCATCGCGCTTGTGGGATACGGCAACTCCAACGTGTTCTCCATCGTATTCTCACAGGCTCTCTTCTACGCTCCGAATGAGAAGAACGAAGTCTCGGGACTCATGATCATGGGACTCTTCGGTGGAACTGTGTTTCCTCTCGCAATGGGTTACGCGGCAGATGCCATAGGGCAACTCGGTGCTGTGGCGGTAATGACCGCAGGGGTAATTTATATCCTCTGCTACACAATAAAAATCAAAAAAGAAGCTTAATAAATAAGAGGTGTCATGTTTACAATGTGTTTACTATCCGGATTGCGACACCTGCTTATGACAATAAACTTTTTCAATGAAACAAATTAAAAATTTTGACATGAAAGACTTGGTAATCGGTATGGGAGAAGCCCTGTGGGATGTTCTTCCTGATGGTAAAAAAATCGGAGGCGCTCCTGCCAACTTCGCGTATCACGTTTCACAGTTCGGGCTTCCGAGCCTCGCTATAAGTGCTATCGGCGATGACGCTCTCGGCAAGGAGCTGGTAGAAAACTTCAATTCCAAAAACGTAAGATATCATCTTGACACAGTTCCCTACCCTACCGGAACGGTGCAGGTTGAACTTGACGAGGCAGGAGTTCCCCAATACGAGATAAAGGAGAATGTGGCATGGGACAACATCCCCGCGACTGACGAACTTAAAGCTATCGCGGCAGACACCAAAGCGTTCTGCTTCGGTTCGCTTGCACAGCGCAACGTAGTTTCACGCACAACGATCAAGGAGTTCCTTGAGGCAATTCCCAAGGAAAACAATCCTCTGATAGTTTTTGACGTAAACCTCCGTCAGGGATTTTACAACAAAGAAATCCTGTGCAGTTCCATGAAAGCGTGCAACATACTTAAAATCAACGACGAAGAATTAGTAACCGTAAGCCGGATGTTCGGTTATCCCGGAATTGACCTTCAGGATAAATGCTGGATATTGCTTGGCAAATATAATCTCAAGATGCTTATTCTGACATGCGGCATTAACGGCAGCTATGTATTCACCCCGGGAGAAGTTTCATTCCTCCCCACTCCTAAAGTTGAAGTCGCAGACACCGTTGGTGCAGGAGACTCATTCACGGCAGCCTTCATTGCAAGCATCCTCAAAGGGAAGAGTGTGCCTGAAGCCCATCACAAGGCTGTGGCGACCTCTGCCTTTGTCTGTACACAACACGGCGCCATGCCGGTCCTGCCTGCCGCCATTACGGATTGACTTCTACTTTCCTGAATATCGAGGTAACCGTTAAAGCTCTCGACACAATTTACACTTCACCTCAATAACGCGAATGCGGCCGGTTTCGCAACCAGCCGCATTCTCGTGTTTTCCATAATACTTTTTCGAACTAACCTAACATCATGAAACGATTTT
>NZ_CAJMXD010000064.1:0-10529 GCF_905219685.1 Barnesiella sp. CU968 | reverse complement strand
GCGATTAGCTCAGCTGGTTTAGAGCGTCTGCCTTACAAGCAGAGGGTCTGCGGTTCGAATCCGTAATCGCCCACCGAAAAGGTCTTTTCGTGAGAAAAGACCTTTTTGTTTTTTATGTTTTTGACACTAAGGTTTTCATCTTAAAAGTATTTTTGTTATTTTTGCAAGTTGAAGCAGGTTAAAGCACAAAATGATAGACTGGCAAACACTGGCTCATCATAAAAACGCAGTAAACCTGCTGTCAAAAAAATTTGTTTAAGAAACATTACAACATAAATTATGAATCTTTTTGATCAGGTCAGCGAAGACATCAAGAAAGCGATGCTCGCTCGTGAGAAAGTACGTCTCGAAGCTCTTCGCGGCGCAAAAAAAGAATTCCTTGAAGCCAAGACAGCTAAAGGAGCCAACGGCGAACTGTCGGATGACGCGGCTACTAAAATCCTTGTGAAGATGGTGAAACAACGCAAGGAAAGCGCCAGGATATACACTGAAAACAATCGCCCTGAACTCGCACAGAACGAACTTGACGAAGCAGCGGTGCTTGAAGAATATCTTCCAAAACAGCTTTCTACAGAGGAACTTGAAAAAGAGATTTCGGCAATCATCGCCGAGACCGGTGCCACCGGACCCAAAGAGATGGGAAAAGTTATGGGTGTCGCGTCAAAACGCCTTGCCGGACGCGCCGAAGGACGCGTAATCTCCGAAACGGTAAAGACTCTACTTGCGAAACTCCCAGAGAGTGTTTAAACAGCTTCTTAAAGAGTTTCCAAAACATTTCAGAACCAGTAAAATACAGCAACATGCTTACCATACAGACAATAAAAGCAGACCCGGAGTTTGTAATCTCCCGTCTCGCTGTCAAAGGATTTGACGGACGTGCAGTAATCACGGAAATACTTGAAATAGACGCCGAACGCCGACGCCTTCAGCAGAAAACCGACAACGATGCCTCTTCACTTAAAAAACTCGCGGCTTCAATCGGATCGCTCATGAAACAGGGAGCAAAAGAGGAAGCGGAGAAAGTAAAGGAGGAAGTGGCTCGCATCAAGGGTGAGACCAAAGGTCTGCAGGACCGTCTTGCGGAATGCGAGGAGAAAATGCGGAATCTTCTGCTTACCGTTCCCAATATGCCTTGCGCCGCGGTGCCTGAAGGGCTTTCCGCAGAACAGAACGTTGTGGAGAAAACAGGAGGAACGGTTCCGGAACTTCCCGCAGACGCACTCCCCCACTGGGAACTCGCGAAGAAATACAATATCATAGATTTCGAGACTGGTGTGAAAGTGACCGGCGCGGGATTCCCGTTCTATGTCGGCAAAGGAGCACGTCTGCAGCGTGCCCTCATTCAGTTCTTCCTTGACGAGGCATGGAAAGCGGGATATGTAGAGGTTGAGCCTCCGTTTGTAGTCAACGAAGCATCAGGATACGGCACAGGTCAGCTTCCCGATAAGGAAGGTCAGATGTATCACGTCACTCTCGACAACCTCTATCTCATACCCACTGCAGAAGTTCCCGTCACCAACATATACCGTGACGAGATTATTCCGGAGACTGAGCTGCCAAAGAAAAACTGCGCGTATTCTCCTTGCTGGCGACGCGAAGCTGGAAGCTATGGCAAGGATGTGCGCGGACTGAATCGCCTGCACCAGTTCGACAAAGTGGAGATCGTGCGTATCGAAAAACCTGAAAATTCATATGCTGCACTTGAAGAGATGAAAGACCATGTGCAGGGACTCCTTGAGAAACTCGGACTTCCCTGGCATATTCTCAGACTTTGCGGCGGCGACATGAGCTTCACGTCTGCAATAACATTCGACTTCGAGGTTTGGTCGGCAGCGCAGCAACGATGGCTTGAGGTTTCATCTGTCAGCAACTTCGAATCTTATCAGGCAAACCGCCTGAAATGCCGTTATCGCGACGAAGACAAGAAAATACACCTGTGCCACACGCTGAACGGCTCTGCTCTCGCATTGCCGAGAATCGTGGCGGCATTGCTCGAAAATTACCAGACACCGGAAGGAATCGTAATTCCCGAATGTCTGCGCAAATATACCGGTTTCGACATCATAGATTAGGCATACGGACTTCGGTCATGACCCTTCCGCGCCCTGTCATTCCTTATTACACCCTATTCAGGAACTATATAGAATAGAAAAAAATGGACAAAAATAGATACATAAGCAAAGAGGAGAAAAAGATTCCGATCAGCGATCCTACCGGAAAATGGTCGGATCTGACGTTGCTCCCCGAATGGGGTGAGAAGTATTATGATGTCTACACCATCAAGAAGCATGGCAAGTGGGTTATGCTCAAGGCTCTCAAGAAGGAGTATGCCGACAGTCCGGAATACCGCAAGATGCTTGAGAACGAGTTTGACACACGTTACAACCTCGCCCATCCGAACATTGTTATGGTAAACGACCTTGAGGAAGTGCCAGGGGTCGGACTTGCCATTATTACAGATGACGTATACGGATATTCCCTCCGAAGACTCATTGATGAGAAACGGCTTACTCCCAAGATCGTGCGACGCCTCGAGACACAGCTCCTTGATGCGATGGAATATATTCAGGAAAATCATCTTGTACACGATTCCATCACTCCCGAGACAATAATCTTCACAGAGTATAACGAAAACCTCAAACTCATAAACGTGGGGTATGCTCAGAAATCGAGCATGACCCCGCTTGATGCCACTGAAGACATACGCAGCTACGGCAAGATTGTAAACGAGGTGCTTGACCATCTCCCGGCAACTTTGCCACGTCTGAAACGAATAGCGGGCAAATGCATTGGTGAGAACCCTGCCTACCATTCAATTTCCGACCTGCAGCTTGCCTTAGAGAAACGCGACTCAAAGCAGCTCTTCACCATCATATGCGTGTTTATCCTCCTGATGACCGCACTCTTGATATGGCTGACGCTTCACATCAAGTAGAGATTACTTCCAGAGAAAGATGATTGAAATAAAGCAAATAGAACCAACAAAGGCAAATCTTAGAAAATTCACGCAGTTTCAGATAGATCTTTATGACGGAAACCCTTATTACGTGCCTCCGTTGATTTCAGATGACGTGTACACGCTCATGCCCGACGAGAACCCTGCCTTCGATTTCTGCGAGTCCGCATATTTTATGGCATACCGCGAAGGCAGACCCGTAGGCAGAATAGCCGCAATAATAAACCGTCAGATAAACGAGAAATCGGGAGCCAAAGACGCGCGATTCGGATTTATCGATTTCATAGATGACCCGGCTGTATCCGCCGCTCTTCTCAAGGCTGCGGAAGACTGGAGCCGCAAGAAAGGCATGACGAAAATTATCGGTCCGCTCGGATTCACAGACCTTGACCACGAAGGAATGCTCATAGCCGGATTCGATGAACTTTCCACCATGGCTACGATATACAACTACCCGTATTATCCTGAGCATATGGAGAAACTCGGCTATAAGAAAGAATCCGACTGGCTGGAGTTTCTGATGGAGGTGCCCGACAGTATTCCCGACAAATACAACAGGATTGCGGAGATTGTAAAAAAGAAATACGGGCTCAAGGTTCTCAAATACACAAACCGCAAACGAATCAAGATGGAATACGGACATGCCCTTTTCCATCTCATTAACGAAGCATACAAGGACCTGTACCAGTATTCGACATTGACTGAGCGACAGATAGACCACTACATCGACATCTACCTGAACCTCCTCAATCTCGATCTGGTGACCCTCATCGCCGACTCAAACGGAAGACTCGTCGGTGTCGGGATATCAATGCCTTCAATGAGCCGCGCATTGCAGAAATCCAAAGGCAAGATGCTTCCTCTCGGATGGTATCATCTCCTGAAAGGACTCAAAGGGAAAAACGACAGAGTAGATCTGCTTCTTGTAGCAGTGCATCCGGAATACCAGAACAAAGGCGTGAACGCCCTGCTTTTTCAGGATCTTATTCCTTATTATATCAGGAACGGATACAAATACGCGGAATCAAATCCGGAAATGGAGACCAACGCCAAGGTGCAGAGCCAGTGGGAATATTTCACTACACGCCAGCATCGCCACAGACGCTCGTTCGCAAAGAAACTGTAAAAGTTTGTCAGAACACTCAACAGACACCTCAAGAAAACAGGCTAATGAATGAGACAAAAAGCGGAGCGGAACTGGTAACGCCATATTCCGACAGAAGAGATAAAACAGATCAGGTCGAAGAGATGTTTGATTCCATCGCTCCGGCATATGATTTCATGAACACGGCGATGACTTTCGGTCTTCACCGATGGTGGCGTTCACGCGCACTTGACGCCGCCTCGAAGGAACTGTCGTCATCTCCCCGTGCGATTCTTGACATCGCTACAGGCACGGGTGATGTGGCTTTCGATCTCCACCGCCGTTTTCCGGAAGCTGAAATCACAGGCATTGACCTTTCCGACGGCATGCTTGAGGTGGCGAGGGAAAAACTTGCCAAGTGCGACGCTTCCGCACGAAACCGAATATCTTTCATTCAGGGAGACTCGCTTGACCTCTTTCTGCCTGACAACTCGCAGGATATGATTACTGTGGCATACGGAGTGCGTAACTTCGAACATCTGAAACAGGGTTACAGGGAGATGCTAAGAGTACTGCGTCCCGGAGGCACACTCTGCGTAATCGAGCTTTCACGACCTGCCTCGAAGATTCCGTTCGCGTTATACAACATATATTCCCACCATATAATCCCCTTCGCAGGAAGAATTGTCTCGGGTGATACCCGGGCATATTCATATCTTCCGGAGAGCATCGCAGCTGCCCCTCAGCGCAATGATATGACATCCGTGATGGAAAGCTGCGGATTTACCGGATGCCGGTGGAAATCGCTAACTTTCGGAGCCGTAACATACTACATAGCACATAAATGAACCGTAAGGATTTTGAAATAATGGCTCCCGTGGGGAGCTGGGAGTCTCTCGCCGCTGCACTCGCCGCCGGCGCCGATGCCGTATATTTCGGCATCGAGGGATTGAACATGCGCTCGCGCTCAAGCGCGAATTTCACCGCCGACGACATGGCAAGGATAGCAGGAATATGCGCGGAGAAAGGTGTCAGAACCTACCTTACCGTAAACACGGTGATCTATGACAACGACATGGAAACCATGCGAATGATAATCTCACGTGCCAGGCAAGCTGGCATATCGGCTATCATTGCCTCAGACATGGCGGCGATAATGTATGCACGCGAAATAGGACAGGAAGTGCATATCTCCACTCAGGTCAATGTAAGCAACACTGAGGCTGTGAGATTCTATTCGCAGTTCGCCGATGTGATGGTGCTTGCCAGAGAACTCAACATGGAGCAGGTCGCAGAAATACACCATGCCATAGAGAAAGAGAACATATGCGGCCCGAACGGCGAGAAAATCAGACTCGAAATGTTCTGCCACGGAGCGCTGTGCATGGCGGTGAGCGGGAAATGCTACATGAGCCTTCACGAAATGAATTCAAGCGCGAACCGCGGGGCGTGCAACCAGATATGCCGCCGAGCATACACGGTACGGGATAAAGAAACCGGCGATGAACTCGAAATCGACAACCAATATATAATGAGTCCTAAAGACCTCAAGACAATCCATTTCCTGAACAAAATGGTTGACGCGGGGGTACGGGTATTCAAAATCGAAGGCAGGGCTCGAGGACCGGAATATGTGGCGGAAGCGGTGGCATGCTACTCGGAAGCTCTTCAGGCAATCACCGACGGCACATACAACGAAGAGAAAATAGCCGCATGGGATGACAGACTCGTCAAGATATTCAACCGCGGATACTGGAACGGATATTATATGGGCGAACGCCTTGGGGAATGGAGCGCCAAATACGGATCAAGCGCGACACGCGTCAAGAGCTATGCCGGCAAAGCGATGAGGTATTTCTCAAAAATAGGTATCGGGGAATTCCTTATGGAGGCGGGTGAACTGCACACGGGCGATGAAGTGGTGATTACAGGACCGACAACCGGAGCCTTGATCTTCACTATAAAAGAGTTGAGGTTTGACCTCAAACCGGTTGACTGCGTGACTAAAGGACAGTTGTTCTCTATGCCTGTGCCGGAGAAAGTGCGTCCGTCTGATAAATTATACTTCTGGAAAATCAAATAACCGGACATTACAGACTGTTTCAAAAGCTCTCACATTAATTAAATCAATATATTAAGTCCGATTATCTGGATATCCGCTTAAATTCTGTTTATAAATGGCAAAAATAGGAGATACCGTCAGATTCCTGAACACAACAGGCGGCGGCAAAATAACAAAAATAGAGGGACGTATAGCATATGTCGAGGAAGACGGCTTCGAGACACCTGTGCTTCTCAACGAAGTGGTAGTGGTGCTCCCTGCCGGTCATGAACCCGAAAAGAAGGGCGCACGCATGATGTTCGACCAGAAGGCTTTCGATGACGGCAAGAAAAGTGTCCGCGACGCAGCCCCTCAGAAAAGCGCAGACTCCCGAAAAACGGATAACGTCGCTGAACCCGAACTTCCTGTGGAAGAAACAGAATATGGTGAAGACATCACCGTAGCGTTGGTTTTCGAACCGGAAAATGCAAAGGCTCTCTCCACTTCACGAATTAACGCGGCATTGGTAAACGATTCAAATTATTTCCTCTATTTCTCTGTTCTCATACGCGACAACGAGGCGAAAGCCTGGAAACCGCTTTTCACCGGAGAAGTCGCCCCCAACGAGATGATAGACCTCGCATCATTTACCCAACAGAACATCTCAGAGATCGAACGGGTTGTGTTCCAGGCAATGGCATATAAGAAAGGAAAGTCTTTTCAGGTCAAGTACCCGCTCAACGTATCAAAGAAGATCGACCTCACAAAATTCTTTAAGGCACATTGTTTCCGACCGGGTGTCTATCTCGACACTCCATGCATTGAAATTCCACTTTATTCAGAACGCAGATGAAAGAAAGATGGTGGTCCGCTCCTACCGAAGCTGAAAACGGAAGCACGATTATAGTCACCGGACGCGACTATATGGATGAAATAATCGCAAAGGGAAAATTCAATTATCGCGTCACTGTGTCATGGGATTATCAGGCTCTCCCGTCGGGAATGCCGGATGATGCCGATGCCGGACTCATGGAGAAAGCTACCGATGCGATGTTGGCTGAATTCAAAAAAGACAAAGTCGCATACATGACCGGTATATATACCGGCGATGGCAGACGCGACTGGGTTTTCTACACACAGAACCTTAATATATTCGGACGCGTGTTCAACCGCGCTCTCGAACCTCTGGAACAGATGCCTCTGCTCATTGAGGCGGAATCCGACCCGGATTGGGAAGAATATCGCGAAATGCGAGAAATATCCTATATCGCTCCCGATGACGAGGAGAAATAACCCCGACACGCTCCCGCTCTCCTGTCTCCTCACATACATCTTTACATCTCTGCTGAAATATATCTTTTCGATTCTGCCGACATATATTTCTAACAACTTTTTAACCAAATAAATTCTTACACAATGCTTAAAATCTATTTACTCGCGGCAGTTGCGTTACTTGCCGGTGCTTTGGGCATGAACGCGCAGGTCGTGACAACCGAACCCTCTCCTCTTCAGGAAGACTCGCAGAATGTGGTGATCTATTTCCACGCCGACCAAGGCAACATGGGTCTTAAAGACCAGCCGGCATCTACGGCATTATATGCCCACACCGGCGTATCCACAATCGACGACAACGGGAAAGTATCTGACTGGCAATACGTCCCTGCCGCATGGAACACCAATCTGCCCAAATGCAAGCTCGAATATGTGTCGGCAAATCTCTGGAAACTCAATATCGGAGATATCCGCACGTTCTATGGTGTTCCCGCTGACATCCGTATCTCCAAATTATGTTTTGTTTTCAGAAACGCCAACGGCACCAAAGAAGGGAAAGGCACAGGCAACACGGATATCTTAGTGCCTGTTTCCGACAAGGGATTTCAGATTGCATTCACCTCTTCCGCCACAGATCAAGTAATCACGCCAACGACCTGTGACGTGACATTCACACTCTCTTCCACAAAAGAGGCAAACCTCTCGATTGCAGTAAACGGCACAACCGTCAAAAACGCCTCATCTGTAAAGACTCTTACCGCAGAGTATACCTTTCCCGGTGTCGGAGACTACACTGTGACGGCAACAGCCGATGACGGCTCCCAGACAAAGACAGAGACAATCTCTCTCTGCTGGGCGGGAGCTTCCCGCCCGCTGCCATCCGCCGCTGCTCCGGCGATGGGTGCGACAAGAAACGCCGATGGTTCGGTAACGTTCTGCATAGCCGCTCCACAGAAACAGAATGTAATGGTGATTGGCAGCTGGAACGGTTATAAAGCATCCGGCACACAGGTCATGAATTATATAGATGAAGTAATCGACGGCATCCCGTTCCGCTTTTTTACTGTGACTCTGCCGGAGAACCAGATTCCGAGAAACACCCAAGTGATGTATTATTACCTTGTCGACAATTCAATCAAAGTCGGCGATCCATACGCACGACTGACCCTTGATCCTTATAACGACAAATACATATCTGCCGATGTATATCCGGATCTACCTGAATATCCAATCGACAAACTGAGCGGAACCCCGCTTGCTGTCTTCGCCGACAATATCAACGATTACGAATGGCAGACCAAAAGTTTCACCGCCCCCGACAAAACAGACCTTATTATATATGAGCTTCTCGTCCGCGACTTCACAGGCACGGAAGGAAAAGCACTCGGAGACGGAACAATCCGGAGAGCCATAGAAAAGATTCCCTACCTTAAATCACTCGGTGTGAACGCTGTCGAACTCCTCCCTATAAACGAATTCAACGGCAACATATCCTGGGGATATAACCCTAACTTCTATTTTGCCATTGACAAGGCATACGGAACGCCACAGGATTATAAAGAGTTTATCGACAAATGTCACGCTGAAGGAATAGCTGTCATTCTGGATATGGTTTTCAACCAGTCTGACGGCATGCATCCATGGTATATGATGTATACCCCGGGTTCAAATCCTTTCTATAATGTAAACGCGCCTCACGCCTACAGCGTGCTCAACGACTGGAATCAGGGATACCCGCTTGTTGAGCGTCAATGGAAAGATGTTGTTCAATACTGGCTTGAGGAGTATAAGGTAGACGGCTTCCGTTTCGACCTTGTGAAGGGTCTCGGAAACAACGACTCATACGCCAATTCAGGAGAGTCGGCGACAAACGCATTCAACCAGAGCCGTGTGGACCGCATGAAACGTATTCATGAATATATGAAGGAGGTAAATCCTGAGGCATATTTCATCAACGAGAATCTTGCCGATGCCAAGGAAGAGAATATGATGGCCGAAGACGGAGAGCTGAACTGGGCGAATATCAACAACGCCGGTTGCCAGTTCGCAATGGGATATTCTTCAGAGTCAAACCTGAACCGCATGTGGGCTATTCAGGACAAACGCACGGCAGGATCCACCGTATCATATCTTGAAAGTCATGACGAACAACGCCTCGCATATAAGCAGCAGCAATACGGAGTGACGGGAGTAAAAGGGAATAAGACTGCAAGCTGTCAGCGTCTCGGTGCGGCGGCTGCACAGATGATTCTTGTTCCTGGCAGCCACATGATCTGGCAGTTCTCGGAAATGGGAAACTCCCAGAACACAAAAAATGCAAACGGAAGTAACAACACAGACCCCAAAATAGTAAACTGGACTCTCCTTGACAATCCTGAAAACAAAGGCTTGTTCGAGTCCTATCAACAGCTGATCTCCTTGCGTCTCGGAAACAAAGACCTCTTCCCTTCTTCGGAATCAGGAATAGACTTCTCGATGCAGTGCAATATCAGCAACTGGACTAACGGACGCCTTATCACAGCCCGCAACGACAATAAAGAACTATACTGCGCCATAAACCCCAACACGAGCGGCACACTTGATATACCCGTTCCATTCCGCACTGCCGACAACTCCGCATATGAGATTTATTCTCAAAGTCACGGATGCGAGGCGTCTTTCAATGCCACAACCGGAAAAATAACCGTTCCGGCAAACTGCTACGTGGTCGTAGCCTCCAAAACAGTGAGCGAAGTGAAAGAAATCACACCCGATAGCGGATATGAAGCATACGTCACTGGTCTCGCAGGCAAGATAATTGTGACCGGTGCCACATCTCCGGTACGCGTATACGACATAAACGCACGCCTCATTGCGGAATCTGAAAAAACAGACTTTTCGGTGTCTGCACCCTCAGGCATATACATTGTTAAAACCGGAACAAAGGCTGTCAAGGTGTTTGTAAAGTAAAATTTTGGCATGAGAAACAATTTGCAATTGTTAATTTAAGGTCAATTTTAAGTTAAAAGTGTTAAATTTTACATTTTTTAAATAGAATAGATAAAAAAATTGAAGATTTTTCTTCCATGAAAAAAATTTATATTAACTTTGCAACGTTTTTGATAGCAAAGAATATTGTTTTATTATTTTAAATTTTAAAGAGATGAAAAAAATAGTTTTCTCGCTTGCTGTTCTAT
>NZ_CAJMXD010000063.1:0-10561 GCF_905219685.1 Barnesiella sp. CU968 | reverse complement strand
TCCTTATATTCATCGCGACTGTGGCGTGCGAAAGTGCCTGAAATGACGATTGTCTTCCCGTCGAGGCTTGAACCGGATGGTCTGAGTTTCTCTTCATCCACTTTCATCTGCACTCCGGCTTCAGTGAGCCGCCGGATGTTGGCGGCATTCACCGGCTCCCGCAGAAAGTCGTATATATTACGTGCGATCACCGGTCCGATATCGGGGATGGCACTCAGTTGCTCAAGTTCCATTGACTGCATGTTTTCCATGCTCGTCACAGCTCTTGCCAGACGTTTTGCCGTTGTCTCCCCGACGTTAGGGATGGAAAGGGCATATATCACGCGTTCGAAAGGCACGGATTTCGATTCCTCGATTCCGCGCATGATGCGTTGTGCGGTCTTTTCTCCGATACGTTCCAGCTGAGAAAGTTTTTCGGAGGTAAGATCATAGATCTGTCCGATATTCTCTACCAGTCCGCATGTATAGAGCAGTTCGGCGGTTTCTTCGCCGATGCCGTCTATATTCATCATGCGGCGCGCGCAGAAATGCTCGATTCGTCCGGTAATCTGCGGACGGCATCCGTATTTGTTGGGGCAGCACCATGCAGCTTCTCCGAATATGCGCTGCAAAGGTGTGTGGCAGACCTGACATTCGCGCACAAACTCAATCTTTTTAGCATTAGCAGGACGCTGCGATTTGTCGACCCCGGTAATCTGAGGAATTATTTCTCCCGCTTTTTCCACGTACAGGTGGTCGCCTTCGTGTATGTCAAGCTCCTGCATGATATCATCGTTATGCAGAGAAGCCCGTTTCACGACAGTCCCCGAGAGCAGCACCGGCTCAAGATTCGCCACAGGGGTCACGATACCCATGCGTCCGGTCTCGAAAGTCACTTCCTTAAGCAATGTGCACGCTCTCTCCGGATTGAACTTGAAAGCCACAGCCCAACGCGGGGATTTTGCGGTATAACCAAGGTTGAGCTGCTGACGCAAAGAGTTGATTTTGAAGACGAGTCCGTCGGTTGCCACAGGCAGTTCCTTGCGGTGTTCATCCCAGTATGCTATATACCGGTCCACATCATCGATGGTGCGCAGTCTCGCCATGGCTTTGGAAACCTTGAATCCCCATTGACCGGCGGCGAGCATATTGTCATAATGGTTGTCGGCAGGAAGATCGTCGCTCAGGAGATAATAGAATCTGGCATCGAGATGGCGGCGTGCCACCTCCTTGGGATCCTGCATCTTGAGAGTGCCGGATGCCGCGTTGCGCGGATTGGCGAACAGCGGCTCCTCATTGTATGCCCTTTCGGCGTTAAGTTTCTCGAAAACTTCCCAAGGCATCAGAATCTCGCCTCTTATCTCAAATTCCTCCGGCCAGTCTCCGGGGAGAAGAGTCAGGGGGATACTGCGGATCGTGCGCACGTTTGCCGTGACATCATCGCCTTGTGTCCCGTCGCCCCTTGTCACGGCTCTTACGAGTCTTCCGTGGCGATAGGTGAGCGATATGGAAGTGCCGTCGAATTTCATTTCACCGACAATGCTGAAATCCTCCCCTTCAAGTGCTTTGTCCATGCGGTTGAACCAGTCGTCGACCTCTCCGATGGAGTAGGTGTTTGACAGCGACATCATAGGGCGGGCATGAACCACGTGTTCGAATCCTTTGGTAAGATCGGATCCGACACGCTGAGTGGGAGAATCCGGATCGGCAAATTCAGGATACTCTTTCTCCAAAGCCTCAAGCTCCTTGAGCAGCATGTCGAAATCCTTGTCGGATATCTGCGGAGCGTTCAGCACGTAATAATTATGGTTATGCCGGTTGATTTCCTCTCGCAACCGGTCGATCTTATCTTTCGGAGTCATGGATATAAGGGTATTTTATGTCCCAGAGGAACAGAGCCTGCGGGGGCATCGATGTTCCCGCCAAGCATCTGTCGCGGGCATCTATTATATTTTTAAAATCATTCAGCGAGAGTTTGCCTCGTCCCACATCAACCAATGTGCCGACCACAGCCCTCACCATGTTCCGCAGAAATCTGTCAGCGCGTATGGTGAACACTATGCCAGGAACGCCATATTGGTTGTTCCAGTCGTCCCACCGGGCTTCGCGCAGGTCACAGATATTGGTCCTGGCATCGGAATGCAGTTTTGCGAACGATGTGAAGTCTTCGGTCTCCCTGAGCAAAGCTGCCGCCCGGTTCATCGCTTCTGTGTCGAGAGCGGAAGGAGAATGCCAGGATACGGGGGAGAGGAAAGGGGATTTGCCGAAACTGACGAAATACCGGTATTCCCTCTCAGTCGCATCGAATCTGGCATGCGCATCGTCAGGCACCCTAATCAGGTCTTCCAGAGCCACCGCCGGTCCGCACAACCGGTTGAGCGAAAGGAGAAATTTCCCTTTGTCGGTAATCTCCGGAGCATCGAAATGGGCATACATGCGGCGGGCGTTAACACCTGTATCGGTGCGCCCGGCGCCGACTATTGCCACAGGAGCGCGCAAAACGGTAGAGAGCGCGGATTCTATGACAGACTGCACACTCTGCGCGTTAGGCTGAGATTGCCAGCCATGAAACGGAGCACCGCTGTATGAGAGCTTCAGGAAATAACGCATCAGTCTCGTTCAAGATAGGTTATTCCGTAAAGTCCGGAACGGTAATTGTTCAGGAACTGGCGACCCTCTTCGGGAGTGATGACACCTTTCTTCATGGATGCGGTAACCCAGGCTTCGAGATTGCGCACCAGTTTCTTGGGGTTATACTCCACATAGTCGAGCACATCCGCCACCGCCTCGCCATCGATAATCTGCGCGATCTCATATCCATCTTTTGTAAGAGAGATATGCACCGCATTTGTGTCTCCGAAAAGATTGTGGAGGTCTCCGAGAATTTCCTGATACGCACCTACAAGGAATACCCCGAGATAGTAGGGCTCGGAACCTTTCAGCTCATGCACGGGGAGAGAATATGCCGTTCCCTGAGGAGATACGAAATGTGATATCTTGCCGTCTGAATCGCACGTGACATCCTGAATGGTGCAGTCGCGTGTCGGTTTCTCGTCAAGACGCGTAATCGGCATGATGGGGAACATCTGGTCGATCGCCCAGGAATCAGGCAGCGACTGGAAGAGTGAGAAATTGCAGAAATATTTTTCAGGCAGCATACGCGCCACTTTTCTCAGTTCTTCCGGCGGATGTTTCATGGATCGGGTCATATCCCTGACATCGCGTGCCACAGACCAGAACAGTTTCTCGATCTGTGCGCGGGAACGCAGCGACAGAAGACCGAGGCTGAAGCGTTCGAGAGCTTCCTCTCTGATCTGAAGAGCATCGTGCCAGTCCTCGAATACGCTCTGCGGGTCAATCTTGTCCCAGATGTTGTAAAGCTCCACGGCAAGTTCATGGGCATTCTCGTCAAGCACATCGGCATCTGTCCATATGGGGAGGCGTGCCGTCTCAAGCACCTGTATGATGAGCACCGAATGGTGTGCGGTCAGCGATCTGCCGCTTTCGGTGATGATGTTCGGCTGCGGAAGATTGTTTTTGACGCATGCGTCGACAAGCGCCGACACCGAGTCGTTAACATATTCCTGAATGGAATAGTTCATAGAGTTCTCGCCCGACGAAGATCTTGTGCCATCGTAGTCCACACCGAGTCCGCCGCCGATATCTACAAAATCGATATTGAAGTCCATCTGTGAAAGCTGCACATAAAACTGCATAGCCTCGCGGAGGGCATTCTTGATTCTCCTGATTTTAGTGATCTGGCTTCCAATATGGAAATGTATAAGTTTAAGACATCCCGTCATCTTGTTTTTCTCCAGGAATGACAGAGCGTCGAGCAGTTCGGAGGAATTGAGCCCGAACTTGCTGACATCCCCACCTGATTCCTCCCATTTTCCCGAGCCGGAAGAAGTCAGCTTGATTCTAATGCCGATTGTGGGGGATATGTTTAGACGTTTCGACACATCGGCAATGAGTTTCAACTCATTGAGCTTCTCGACTACAAGGAATATGCGTCTGCCCATTTTCTGGGCGAGCAGAGCGAGCTCAATGTAATTTTCATCCTTATATCCGTTGCAGACGATGATTGAGTTCTGATGGGTGTTGACAGCGAGCACTGCGTGGAGTTCAGGCTTGGAGCCAGCTTCAAGACCTATGTCATATTTATTGCCGTGACTGACAATTTCCTCTACCACCGGGCGCATCTGGTTCACCTTGATAGGGTATACGATGAAGTTTTTGCCGGTGTATTTATACTCTTCGGCAGCTTTGTGGAAACAATCGGATATTTTCCGGATTCTGTCGTCAAGTATGTCGGGAAATCTCAGGAGCAACGGGGCGTCGACATCGCGCAGCTGCAGAGTGTCCATTACCTCTTTGAGGTCGATCGTGGGACCGCCCTCCTTGGGAGTCACTTGTGCGTGACCCTGTTCGTTGATCGAGAAATATTTAAGACCCCAGCCAGGAACGTTGTATATTTCCGCGGAGTCTTCGATGCGCCATTTTCTCATTCTTTTTCTATCGTTTTAAGAAGCTGCGTCCTCTCAATGAATCCTGCAATTGAATTCAGCTGTCATGAGAAGGGTGAGCCGGTATTTATTATAAAACAAACTAAGCGGGAGGTTCGTTCTTGCGACCGAGAAGTTCGAATCGCTCGACGATAATTTCTGTTTTGCGGCGGCGGATTTTCATTCTGTCGTCGTATTCGCGGGTGCGAAGTTTTCCTTCTACATACAGGCGGCTGCCCTTGCGGATGTATTTCTCAGCAAACTCGGCATTCTTGCCGCCCATCACCAAAGAATGCCATTCCGTGACTTCCGCGGTAGAATTGGCATAACGTTCGTTTGTAGCCAGAGACATGAACGCAACCGGCTTGTCTTTTTCAGGATATCTGATTTCCGGGTCGGAACCGACATATCCGAGGAGTATGACTTTATTTACAGACATGATATTGCCGCTATTTTTTTAATTGACTTCAGAGAGATTCTAAAAATCGGAGGCTTTAAGAGCCAGACCTGTTTTTTCGTGCAGACCGAAAAGAAGGTTCATGATATGCACCGCCTCGCCGGCGCCACCGCGCATACGCGGATCCGCCACAGCTTCGATGCGCAATGTCGAGTCATCAGGTTTGTTGAGTGATATTACGCATTTGTCAGTGCCGCTGACTTCTTTCACATTCACGACAGATGAAACCGGGAATGCGAAATTATGGTCGTCATATATCTCATACATCTCATGAATCTGCTCTATCGAGACCGGACATGAAAGGGATATGTCGGCTTTCATGCAGCGTTCACCATCGATGGCTTTCAATTCCAGATTGAAGTTGTCGCTGAAACTGAGTTGAGTCTGCGAAAGAATACGTGCAATCTCTTTTTGTGCGTTGCCTTTGTCTTTTTGCAGGATATCGGGCGGCAGACTTACAGACACCTTGACGGAATCGTTGAGGAGCATATGTGTTGCCAGAGGGTAAAGGGCTGTAAGCACCACAGACGCCGCCGGTGAAGGAACCATGGCAGACACAGCGCCTCTCACCAAAGGCTTGCGGTTGATTTCAGGCAAGCCATATACAACGCCGAGGCGTTCGGTGTCGAGGTTTGGAATTGCATCCACAATTACAGACCTGATGTCAGGACGCGCTAATTGCAGAGCGGAAAATTCCGCTGCAGTCATGGAATTGCCGCAAACGAAGACAATCGAGCAGTCGGGAGTCATCGGAAGTGGACCGGAAAAATTCATCTTAAGTTCGCCGATAAGTCCATGATGCACTGATGTTACCGACAAGCCTTCGCGACCGGGAGCGGAGACTGTGGTCACTATCACTTCCGGGTGGTTCACAAGTATTCGCAATAATTCTCCGGCATCCGGAGAATCAGCTCCTGTGATTGCTACTTTTATCATACCGACTTAATATTACCTGATATTTTTTGCCCTGCTGTCTGATCATGGCTCAGAAAGTGGGAATTTTCTGGTCAAGAGGCAAAAGACGGGAGAATATCGCCCTGGCTTTTTCATGACTCACATCCTCGCGCAGAATGGCGATGATAGTGTCGGATCCAGGGATTGTGCCGAGGATTTCCGGGGCATTGCTCATGTCAATGTCATATGCCAGACCTGCCGCATATCCGTTGCGGGTCTTTATCACAGCCACATTCTTGGAGAATGTAAGCGAAATAAACCCGCTCTGGTAGTTGGCGTTTATGGGTAGCTGACCGCGAGCCAGCAATTTGTCTTTCAGTGAATTACTGTCGGGCAGAATATACATGTATCCGCCCCGGTCAGTAGGTATCTTTGTGGTCTTGAGCATTTTGAGATCACGCGAGAGGGTTGCCTGTGTCACAGTGTATCCTGCCTCCTCAAGCAATCTTGCGAGTTCTTCCTGGCTACCGATGCATTTGTTCTTGATCAGGTCAACCATCAATTCCACTCTTTGTTTCCGGTTCTTCATAAGATTATTGTAAATTTGAGTTTGCAATATCTATTTATGCAAATTTACAATAAATTTTTAGAAAAATCAATTATTTTTGAATAATTTTTTAATTTTATTCGTCTGTATTATTCATTCCATTGTCGGAAAGGGCATCTATCTGCGCCTTGATGCGGGCTGCTTCTTCATAATCCTCTCTTTCCGCAGCTTTCTGCATTCTTGCTCTCAGGATCTCCAAAGAGTCTTTTGCCGCTTTCATTCTTGCTGATTGAGTCTTCGGATTTCCGGCAGCCGGAGACTCCTGTCGGGCGCGTTCCTGTTCCTCGGGGTCAAATCCCGCTTCATCGAGAACTTCGGCAGAAGTATATATGGGAGCATCGGCGCGGATTGCGAGAGCTATCGCGTCGGACGACCGGGAATCGACAGTATGAGTCTGAGTGCCGTCAGTGAAAATCAGGTCTGCGGCGAAAACGCCCGACGGCAGTCGTCTGATTTCGATTTCCTTGAGGCGTATGCCGAATTCATTCATGAAATTCATTATCATGTCGTGCGTAAGCGGTCGTGGAGTCACCACCTCCTGCAACTTGCACTCGATAGCCTGCGCCTCCGGGTATCCTATTATTATTGGAATGCGGCGGGTTCCGTCTGCCTGACGTAAAATCACGGCATATACCCCGGATTCAATCTGATTGTAGGTAATGCCTACGAGTTCCAGTCTATATCTTTCCATTATCGTTAAGAGCTTCTTTGGAATGAGCTGTTGAAATCTTTTTGTGTCTGCGTGATGTCGCGGGAACCGATATCATGCCCGAGCCGAGACAAAGTCTCCTGTCTGGAGAATATATTATGGCAAACTGTCCCGGTGCGATTCCCTGAATGTCTGAGTCGGAAGTTACGGTGCATGAGCCGTCCTTTTTTATAGAGATGGTCCCATCGTAAAACTCGGGGGAGTGGCGGGTCTTGAATGCTATTCTCTCGCATGTGGAGCCGTCGCGGAAGGGCGATTCCGTGATCCAGTGCATTTCTTCCACCGGAATCTCACGTCCATATTGTCTGCGCGTATCAAAACCGTTGGATACATATATAACGTTATCGCGCACGTTTTTCTTCACCACATACCATGGTCCTCCGCTAAGACCGAGCCCTTTACGCTGACCTATGGTGTAGAACCAGTATCCTTTGTGCGTTCCAATTTTCTTTCCGGTCTCTATTTCGATCACCGGTCCTTCTTTAGTGCCGAGGTGGCGTTCTATAAAATCCGAATAATCGATTTTTCCAAGAAAGCATATTCCCTGCGAGTCTTTTCTGGAAGCGTTTGGGAGTTTTGCCTCAGCGGCTCTGCTCCTGACTTCCGCTTTGGGCAATTCACCGAGCGGGAACATTATGTGGGAAAGCTGGTCGTATGATATCTGTGCGAGGAAATCCGTCTGGTCTTTCACCGGGTCGGCAGCCGTGGCGAGGAAATATTTGCCATCCTTTTCCACAATCGAGGCGTAGTGTCCGGTCGCGGTCTTGTCGAAGTCCTTGCCCCAGCGCTGCTCGAAGAAACCGAATTTTATGAGTTTGTTGCACATCATGTCGGGATGAGGCGTAAGACCCTCCTTTACAGTGCGCAATGTATATGCCATTACATGGTTCCAGTATTCTTCGTGCAGCGATACTACTTTCAGCGGCAGACCGTATTTTCTGGCTATGAGGGAGCACATCTCGATGTCTTCCTCAGCGGAGCAGTCTCCCTCGCCGTTGTCCATGCCTATGCGGATGTAAAACAGATGCAGGTCGTGTCCCTGTCGGAAAAGAGTGTCGACCACTACCGCGCTGTCAACACCTCCGGAAATCAATACCGCTATTCTCATACCTCTTCAAGTTCTGATTCGCTGTGGTTGTTGGAATGTATGAAATGGAGTGAAAGAAAATAATCCACAGATATTTTCCCCGGACCTACAAGCATTATGAAAAAATATATCCCCATGAACATGACCGGAACGTATCCCTGCTGAGACCAGCTCAGCATATACGGAGCCTCGCTCACGAGGTCGTGAAGAATATAATACTCAGCCACCATCATTGCGAAGAAAGGAGGCAGAGCCATGATGCGTGTCATGAAACCAGCCATGATAAAAAGCGAGCATATTATCTCTATGGCAATCATCAGCATCAGTGTGACGTCCGGGTCGATTCCGAACAGTGACGGAAACATCGCTTTAGCTGCCTCGAAATTATATAGCTGCCGGATGCCGAACTGCATCATCATTATGCCGACGAACAGACGCAGAAACAGACGCCCCATGTTGGTATATGAATACCCTGTGGTGCGTATATATATCTTTTTTAAAGAATTCATCATAATATCATGTTTGAATTTGATATGAATCAGGAGCCCGGGAGAACTATCGGGCAGTCTCCTGCTGCAGTGCGAGTGCCTTCGCCTGGTCTACCGAAATATTCTTGGCAAGGATTTTGCCGTCTTTCCCTATGACATAGAAAGAGGGTGTGTTGCGTATGTCAAGAATGTCAGAGACAGTGTCAGATGCACCCACAACCCAGTTTGACGGATATTCCCCGATTTTTGTCTGCCATCCGTCAATGGGGTCGGGCACAATGAACATCACGTTCACGATTCCCCGGTCTACGAGCGATGTGAATTTCATGTCGGTCTCCATCTTGAGTTTGGCATGACGGCAGTCGTCGCAGTCCGGATCTCCGAACTCGATTATGGTGAACACGCCGATAGGCTGGAACTTGCCGGGATTTCCGGTGGGCGTTACGAAATCGAATGAAGAAGGTGTGTTTCCGATGAGAGAATTCTTTATCTGCGAGAGTTGCTTGCGATAGCGGATCTTGCGGCTGTCGGAGATTTTTTTGTTTTTCAGGAATGACTCAAGATATTTTACATAGACCTCGTCAATCCAGATTTTTGCCCTCTGTCCGTAAAGAGACTCCTCAGCGGCTTTTGTGAACTGCAGCAGCAGAGTGGGGTTCTTTGCCATCTGCGAGAGCATGTTGTCTACAGCCTTGTCCACTTCCGCCTTGTCTGCCCATTGCATGGGTAGGGTGAAGACCCGGAAGGCATCGTTGAGCGCGGACTGGTTTACGGCATCCTTTTTTTTGAAATCCATATTGTCCCAGAAATGCTGCATCAGCCAGTTGCTCTTGTCGGAGAGCGATATGATCTCCTCGGGAGCTACGGGATATTCGAAAAGAGGCTCGATTTCTATAACTTCAGCGTTCAGACGTGCCGGAATCATTGTCGCAGACATCAACGCCAGGCATATTAAGCTGCGTTTAAAGTATTTCTTAATCATCTTTGTTATTGGGTATTCTGAATGTTTTTGCCTCTCTCTTGAAATTATAAGGCGAGGGGCTTTTATTAATAACGAATAAATAATCTATTTATTTACTCATCGAGATAGGAGCGTATGCCATTGGTCCATGCCTTGTAGCCGGGACCGGTGAGATGCAGGCCGTCGTTGGTGTATTTATTTTTTAGTTTGCCGTTTTTGTCGGCAAGGAATTGCCACAGGTCTATATATGTCAGATTGTTTTTTTTCGCAATCTCTTTGATACGCTTGTTAAATTCCACGATTGTATTCTCTTTGCCTTTAAGATTCTTATATATGCCGTAATCATTATTTATAGGCATGATACTCTGGAGGTAAAGTCGTGTTTCCGGAGAGCGGAGTCTTATTTCGTTGACAAGCGACTCATATCTTTCCGCAAGCTTGTCGACGCTGTGACCGTGCGACACATCGTTGATTCCGATAAGCAGAAAAATTTTTCTGGGTTTTCCTTTGACAACCTGCTCCAGCCGTTTCTGCACTCCGGGCATGATGTCGGATCTTATTCCCCGGTTCTTGACATCCTCCCTTTTGAACAGTTCTTCGAAGTTCCCTCCGTCGGTAATGGAATTACCCAGAAATATAATGTCGTTTTCAGTGACGGGAAGGTGATCGAACAAAGATACTCTCTGCTCCCAGTATTTGTCAGGAAACGCAGACATCGGGATAATAAGTGAGAATACCAGCAGAATTAAGCGAATGTTTTTACAAGACATGATAACCAGAATGATAAATTTTAAGACCCGACATGGGATGCTGTTCGATAAGTCCGACTTTAAAGCCTTCACTTTCTGTTACCTCCCTGAGGATGTCTCTGAAA
>NZ_CAJMXD010000062.1:0-10671 GCF_905219685.1 Barnesiella sp. CU968 | reverse complement strand
ATGCTCCCTCTTCGACTCGTAAAAACACCTCATAAAATCCTCTCAATGAACCTCACAATTAAATTTAAACAGTTTCTTAACTTTCGTAAATAAGTCAAGATGAGTTTTATGTTTTAAAACATATTTGTCAAACATTAAAAATGTATTAAGGAAAAATTTCTTTAATTATTGTTTTTATACTACTTTTGCTTCCGATTTACCAATCGTTAATCAATCTATATCTATTCTATTTCCATCATGTTGACGACACTGCTCGTTTTATTCATTGTCGGCTATCTTGCGATAGCGCTCGAACACCCTCTGCGAGTTGACAAGACGGCGTCGGCATTGCTTCTGGGCATGCTGATGTGGGTGATTTATGCCATGGGTGCGGAGTCTGTGGTTCCCGTTGTTTCTGCCGACGGTTTCAGGCATTTCATGGAAACGCATCCCGGGCTTGAAAGCAAATCGCTGCATGAGCAGGCTCTGCAGTATGTGCTTAATGTGGATATCGTGGAGCATCTCGGCGACATAATGCAGACGCTTCTGTTTCTTATCGGTGCTATGACTATTGTGGAGATGGTCGATGTGCACGGCGGATTCCGGGTGATTACCGATCATATCAATACGCGAGACAAGCGCAAGTTGCTGTGGATAATCAGTTTCGTGACATTCTTTATGTCGGCTATCCTTGACAATCTTACAACTACGATAGTCATGCTGATGCTGCTCAGGAAGCTGATAACGCAGAAGGAAGAGAGATGGCTTTACGCAGGCATGATCATCATTGCCGCCAACAGCGGAGGCGCATGGAGTCCGATCGGAGACATAACCACGATAATGCTTTGGGTAAGCGGAAACATAACCGCTCCGGCGTTGCTGTCTTTTGTGCTTGTGCCTTCTCTGGTGTCAATGCTTGTGCCGCTGGTGATAATCAGCAGTAAGTTGAAAGGGGAACTTCCTCCGCGCGATGTGGTGGTAGAGAAGAATTCATTTATTACATCCGGTCAGCGAGCCACGATGTTTTATCTTGGAGTCGGCGGACTGATATTTGTGCCGGTGTTCAAGTCTATAACCCATCTGCCGCCTTTTATCGGTATGCTTTTCGTGCTTGGCGCGCTTTGGGTGTTTACAGAGATTTTCTATAATTCGAAGATGCTCGAACAGGCAAAGGAACTGCGTCTGCCCAAGGTGATTTCGCGTGTGGACATGCCTTCAATACTTTTCTTTCTCGGAATACTCATGGCGGTGGCGGTTCTTCAGAGCACAGGAATACTTTCTGACATAGCCGCTTATCTTGACAAAGAGATTCATAATGTATACTGGATCGGACTCGTTCTCGGCGTTCTTTCCGCGATTGTAGACAATGTTCCCCTTGTTGCCGGCGTTATGGGTATGTATCCTGTCGCAGATCCGGCGGCTGTAGGTTATGCCGCGAACTTTGTCATAGACGGCACTTTCTGGGAACTGATGTCTTATTGTGCGGGAGTCGGCGGCTCCATACTGATCATCGGTTCGGCAGCCGGTGTGATTGTGATGGGACTCGAAAAAATCAGCTTCGGCTGGTATATGAAGAAATTTACATGGGTGGCACTGCTGGGTTATCTTGCAGGCGCGGGTGTCTACGCTCTCGAAAAGCTGATATTCTGTTAGTTCGCGGGTGGCGGGCGCCTGACTCTCCAACGCCCCTACTAACTTGTATTTGCTTATGATTATAGGATTCGACGGAAAAAGAGCTGTGTCTAACATGACCGGGCTTGGTAATTATTCCAGACTTGTGATTGAGCGCGTCGCGATGGAAAATCCCGCTGACAGGCTGTTTGTGTATACACCATCGCTTCGCGATAATCCGCGTCTGGAGACTGTGAGAGGATTTCATAATGTCGAATTCAGACTGCCTCCCCCCCAGGGTTTCAAAGGGGCTTTGTGGCGTTCGTTCGGTATTGCCAACAATCTTTCCGCTGACAAGGTGGATGTGTTTCATGGTCTCAGCAATGAACTGCCGTTGAATATCAGAAAGAGCGGAGTGCCCTCGGTTCTTACCATGCATGATGTGATATACCGGACAATGCCGGAATGCTACAAGCGCATCGACAGGCTGATGTATGATTTCAAATACGGAAGGTCATGCATGAATGCTGACAGGATAATTGCCGTGAGTGAACGCACCAAGGAGGATGTCGTGAGGTTCTATGGTGTGGATCCGGACCGGATTGATGTGATATATCAGGGTTGTGACGAATCTTTCCGCAGGTTATGGGGTGCTGATGAAATCTCCGCGCTGCGCTCCCGTCTTCGTCTGCCGGAGAGGTATATCCTGCAGGTCGGCACAATCGAGCGCAGAAAGAATCTTGAACTTACCGTGCGTGCGCTCCCCTCGCTTCCGATGGATATAAGTCTGGTGGTTGTGGGGCGTGACCATCACGGTTACAGGCAGACCGTGGACCGCATAGCCCGAGAGCTGGGTGTGACGGGACGTATACATTATTATTCGGGTCTTGACTTCAAAGATCTGCCGGGTGTGAACCAGGCGGCAGAGGTGATTGCGTATCCTTCGAGATATGAGGGATTCGGCATCCCTGTTGTAGAGGGTCTGGAAAGCATGAGGCCTGTGGTTGCAGCCACGGGCTCGTGTCTTGAGGAGGCGGGGGGACCTGAGTCGCTGTATGTGGATCCGGATTCTCCCCGGGATATGGCGGCAGCTCTGATTGCCGCTCTGCGTGGCGGACGCGAGATAGAGGAGATGACTAAGGCGGGAAAGGAGTATGCGGCGCGTTTCG
The DNA here is from genome assembly GCF_905219685.1 of Barnesiella sp. CU968. Taxonomy (NCBI): domain Bacteria; kingdom Pseudomonadati; phylum Bacteroidota; class Bacteroidia; order Bacteroidales; family Barnesiellaceae; genus Barnesiella; species Barnesiella sp. CU968. Next base: position 7,912 of record NZ_CAJMXD010000062.1, on the reverse strand, counting down.
ACAAACGCCGCATGGCTTCCGACATCAAGGAAACTTATGCGTTGGCAATAGATTCATTCCAAAAGAACAGAAGCAGGATTTAACAATTTTAATGTTTTTTTTGTTAATAAGGTAACAGTAAAAATGTGTACCTTTGCACGTCTGTGTGGCGACAGTATTGCCCTGAGCTGTGACGCGGACAGTGCGACATGTGTTTTCCGACACTTGATATTATTGTAATTCAACAAAATGAACATCAACTACAGAGAGATTTCAAAAAGGCTGTTCAGCAAATGCAGCCTTCAGAAGATCAAGAGAACGATGCCCCGTACAAAGAAAGCGTGGCTTGTAATCATACTGATAATTCTGATTGTGTGTGCCGGACTGTATTTCCTGCTTAAACCCAAGACGCAGGAGGCTCCGTTGCCGATTGTGGAAGTCGAGACGGTGGAGACTGCCGATGTCAACATATATGGTGAATATGTGGGTCGCATCCGTGCGCAGCAGTTCGTGGAGGTGCATGCCCGTGTCGAGGGCTATCTCGAAAAGATGTGTTTCAAGGAGGGCTCTTATATCAACAAGGGTCAGACTCTTTTCGTAATAGACCCCAAACTCTATGACGCGCATGTGAACAAAGCCCGTGCGCAGCTCAACAAAGCGGAGGCGCAGGCGCGCAAGGCAAAACACGATCTCAACCGCATAAAACCTCTTTATGAGCAGAACGCGGCTTCGNAGCTTGATCTTGACAATGCCACTGCTGCGTATGAAAGCGCTATGGNGGAGGTTATTGTGAGCAAGGCTGACCTTACGCAGGCTGAGATAACGCTGGGTTATACGCGTGTCACATCTCCGATCTCAGGATATATATCCGAGAGGGTTGCCGACATTGGTACGCTTGTCGGTCCTTCCGGAGGAAAGTCGCTCCTTGCCACAGTGGTGAAAAGTGACACCGTGCGTGTGGACTTCTCCATGACCGCGCTTGATTATCTGAGAGGGAAAGACAGGAATGTGAATCTCGGTAGCGAGGATCCTTCGCGCAACTGGAATTTGTTTGTTACAATCACGCTTGCAGATGGTTCGGAATATCCGCACAAGGGTCTTGTCGACTTTGCGGATCCGCAGGTTGACCCGAAAACCGGCACTTTCTCCGTGCGTGCCGAGATGCCGAATCCTGACCGCAGTCTTCTGCCGGGAGAGGTGACAAGAGTGAAAGTGCTTCTGGATGTGCGCGAACAGGCGGTGCAGGTTCCGACAAAGGCTCTGGTGCTTGAAAAGAACGGGGCTTATATTTATGTGGTGCGTCCCGACGATGTGGTTGAGAAGAGATTTGTCGAGATCGGACCGGAGGTCGACAACAACACAATAGTGGAGCGCGGACTTGCCAAAGGTGAGAATATCGTGGTGGAAGGATATCATAAGCTTAACCACGGCATGAAGGTGCAGGCTGTGAAAAAGTCAGACGGCACTGCGGATAACAACGATAAACCGGAATAATAAAAGGGACATCAGACATGCGTAAAAATTTCTTTCTCGAGCATCCCGTCTTTTCGATAGTGATATCCATAGTGATATTCATAATCGGATCAATCGGTCTCGCCATGCTTCCGGTAGACCAGTATCCGGAGATTGTGCCCCCGGTTGTCAGGATAACGGCTTCATATCCGGGAGCCGATGCCACGACTGTGACACAGGCTGTGGCAACTCCGATAGAGCAGGAACTTAATGGAACCCCGGGCATGATCTACATGTCGTCGACAAGCAGCAATTCCGGAGGGTTCTCCGCATTGGTGACTTTTGATATCGACACCGATCCTGAACTTGCGGCTGTGGATATACAGAACCGTATAAAGAAGGCTGAGTCCCGTCTGCCGGCGGAAGTGGTGCAGAACGGCATATCCGTTTCAAAGGAAACCGCGAGCCGGCTTATGACTATAACAATCCTTTCTGATGACCCCAAGTTTGACGAGGTTTATCTCAGCAATTACACCACACTGAATGTCATAGACCCGATACGAAGAATCCCCGGAGTGGGAAGCGTAAGCAATGTGGGTGGCCGTTATTATGCCATGCAGATATGGCTGCAGCCCGACAAACTCGCTGATCTCGGTTTGACGGTGAAGGATATTCAGAACGCGTTGAAAGACCAGAACAGGGAGTCGGCGGCGGGTGCGCTCGGTCAGGCTCCCGCAGAGGAGATTGATGTGACGATGCCTATAATAGCGCGGGGACGGCTTTCTTCGGTGGAGGAGTTTGAGGATATTGTGCTCAGGGCTTCGTCAAACGGCTCGATCATAAGACTGAAGGATGTGGCGAGAATCTCGCTTGAGGCGCAGAGCTATTCTACGGAAAGCGGAATAAACGGCGGTAATGCGGCTGTGATTAATATCAATATGCTTCCGGGTTCGAATGCCATGGAGGTGGCGGATGCCGTGAAGAAAGAGATGAAGTCGCTGTCGGAGAATTTCCCTTCAGGAATAAGCTATGACATACCTTTCGACATGACCACATACATCAAGGAGTCTATACATCATGTTTATCAGACTTTCTTTGAGGCTCTGGTCCTTGTGATTATTGTGGTGTTCCTTTCGCTTCAGAACTGGAGGGCAACGCTGATACCGGTGATTGCGGTGCCTATTTCACTTGTCGGTACTTTCGGGGTAATGCTGATGTTCGGTTTTTCTCTGAATATGCTGACATTGCTCGGTCTGATACTCGCCATCGGTATTGTGGTGGATGATGCGATTGTGGTTGTGGAAAATGTAGACCGCATAATGCATGCCGAGCATCTTCCTCCCAAGGAGGCTACCGCTAAAGCCATGCAGAATCTCGGAAGCGCGCTTGTGGCAATGTCGCTCGTGCTTTGCGCAGTGTTTGTGCCGGTAAGTTTTCTGCCGGGAATAACCGGACAGCTTTACAGGCAGTTTACAGTGACGATTGCAGTTTCTGTGGTGATTTCCACCGTGGTGGCTCTGACCTTGTCGCCGGTGATGTGCGCGAAACTTCTTAAGCCGGCATCGCATAAACGCAAGGCAAGGATTTTCCGTCTTATCAATCTGTGGCTTGGTAAAGGCAACCGTTTTTACGGGCGTGCGATAGGCAGGACGCTGGCGCATCCCCGCAGGATGTATCTCACTTTTGCTCTGGCTATTGCGTTCATATATATGATGAACGAGCTGATGCCGCGCAGTTTTATGTCACAGGAAGACCAGGGGTATTTCACCGTAGAACTTGAACTTCCCGAGGGCGCGGCGATTGAGCGTACGCGGGAGGTGACGGAAAGGGCGATGGAAATGCTGATGGCAGACAAGGATGTGGAATATGTGCTGAACGTGACGGGGTCTTCTCCACGTGTGGGCACAAATCAGGCTCATGCCCAGCTTACCGTGATTCTCAAACCCTGGGACAAGCGTGAGACGGACGATATCAAAGAGGTGCGGGACCGTATACTCGACAGCCTGTCGAAATATCCCGAGAGCAAGGCTTATGTCTTCTCGCCGGCTATCATTCCAGGTCTCGGCACATCCGGCGGTTTCGAGATGGTGCTTGAGGCAAAGGCGGACGCGACATATGCTGATCTGCAGAATGCCGTTGACACCTTGCGCACGTATGCGGCGCGTCTGCCGATGGTCTCGGGTCTGTCTACATCCATGCAGGCTGACATCCCTCAGCTTTACTTTGATGTGGACCGTGACAGGGCACAGATGCTTGGCATCCCGGTAAGCGATATATTCTCTACGATGAAGGCATTCACGGGATCCATATATGTGAATGACTTCAATATGTTCAACCGCATATATCGTGTATATATTCAGGCTGACGCACCTTACCGGATGCATCGCGACAATATAAACCTCTTTTTTGTGAAGAGTTCCGACGGCACAATGGTCCCGGTTTCATCGCTCGGCACCTCGCATTTTACTACAGGTCCGGGTACGATAGGCCGTTTCAATATGTTCAACTCGGCTACCATTTCGGGTGAGGCTGCGCATGGATACAGCACGGGAGAGGCTATGGACGCTTTGGAAAAGCTTGTCAAGGAGAAGCTGCCGTCAAATATCGGAGTGGAGTGGAGCGGGCTTTCATATCAGCAGAAGCATGAAAGCGGTAATACAGGACTCATTCTCGGGCTTGTCTTCCTTTTTGTGTTCCTCTTTCTTGCGGCTTTGTATGAGAGCTGGACAGTACCTCTTGCCGTGATTCTGTCACTTCCGATTGCTGGAGTGGGAGCTTACCTCGGCATATGGCTCTGCGGTCTTGAAAACAATATCTATTTCCAGATAGGTCTGGTGATGCTGGTGGGACTTGTGGCTAAGAATGCAATCCTCATAGTGGAATTCGCGAAAGAGGAGACAGACAAGGGGGCGGATGCCGCCAAGGCGGCGAGAACTGCGGCGCGACTGCGCTTCCGTCCGATTGTGATGACTTCGCTGGCGTTCATGCTCGGACTTCTGCCATTGCTTTTCGCTTCGGGTCCAGGTTCCGCCGCCAGGCGCGATATCGGCACTGGTGTCTTTTTCGGCATGGCTGTGGCGATAACGGTGGGAATAGTGTTTGTACCCTTCTTTTTCGTGCAGGTAAATAAGTTTGTAAACAGACGCAAAAAACAGAAGATTGCCCAATGAAATTAATGACATACATAACACTGGCGGTTTCGCTGGCACTGACAGGTTGCTCCGGAACGAAGAACCTTGTGACGGCGCGCACGGACATGCCGGAGACTTTTGTGCCTTCGGCTTATGTCGATTCCCTCTCCATCGCTGATGTGGCGTGGTGGGAGTTTTATACTGATCCCACATTGACGAGGATAATGAAAATCGCACTCGAAAACAACAGGGATCTGCTGAAGGCTGCCTCGCGAATAGAACAGATGCGTGAACTGTATGGGGTGCAGAAAGCAAACCTTCTGCCGCAGGTGGGATTAAACGTGGGATATTCGCATGAAACCAATAATTATAATGGCACAGGCACAAAAAATGATCCGGAACATGATCTTAAACTGCCGATTACATGGGAAATGAACCTGTGGGGATCGATGTTTCACGCCCGAAATGCAGGAAAGGCACGTTATATCGCGTCGGAAGAGGATTACAGGGCAATGCGCATGGAACTCATAGCGGAGGTGGCTACGGTATATGTGCGTTTGCTTTCGCTTGAAAATGAGCTTGCGATCGTGAAACGCACGCTGCACACCCGACAGGAATCACTTGACCAGGCGCGTATACGGTTTGAAGGCGGTCTTACGTCCGAAACCGTATATCAACAGGCAAAGGTGGAGTATTCAACCGCTGCCTCCATGATTCCGGATCTCGAACTGCGCGTGACATCCACGCGGAATGCTCTTACTCTGCTGATGGGTGAGTATCCCCATGAGATACTTGGCGAACGGACGTTTGAATTCAACACTGCGCTTCAGGACAAATTGCCTCTCGGTGTGCCTTCGGATCTGCTCAAGCGGCGGCCTGATCTCCGGGGAGCCGAGCAGCGTCTCAAGGCGGCGATGGCAGATGTGGGAATGTCATATGCAGATCGGTTTCCTTCCATTAAAATAGGTTTCACCCCGGGATTCGAGAATGATGCATTGACAAACTTCTTCAAATCGCCATTTACATATGTTGTCGGTTCAATCGCCGGCAGCGTTTTTGATTTCGGCAGAAAAAAAAGGAAATACAGGGCATCCATAGCCGTATATGACCAGACCAGATATGAATACGAGCAAGCCGTGATGAAAGCCTTTACCGAGGTCAATACTGCAGTGACCGCGTATAGCGGTTATCAGAAAAACCGTCGACTGATGATAGAGTTGTGTGAGGCTGCCGCAAAATATGTCAATCTCGCACGTCTGCAATATCGTGGCGGCACGCTCAACTATATCGACGTGCTTGATGCGCAGCGGCGTTATTTCAACGCACAGATAGGAGTGAACAACGCCATGCGTGATGAGTATCTCGCACTCATAAATCTATACAAGGCACTCGGAGGAGGATGGAATTGAGGCTGCGGTTTTGTTGTGTTTTGTTGTGACGGCAAGTTTATCGCAAGTTTATCGCAAGTTTATCATAAAAAGTTTGCAGGATAAAAAAAATATTTGTAACTTTGCATCCGCAATCAAGGAGAGATGGCAGAGTGGTCGATCGCGGCGGTCTTGAAAACCGTTGAGGGTAACACCTCCGGGGGTTCGAATCCCTCTCTCTCCGCTGAACTTACTGGACAGAAATGGTCAGTAAACGGACAAAAAGCTACAAATCAATGATTTGTGGCTTTTTTGTTGCCCGAAAGTCCGGCTTCCAAGACTTCAAAAGTAAATGGAATATTATGCTTAGAAACATTTTTAACCTTGCATGATTCAACATGATCAATTCTTTCAAATACGAATGCAGACAGATTTTTTTGCACATATCCAATGTGAACGCCATTTATATTGTAAACTTTTACTGCATTTGGATCAACAGCATTATCTGGTTCTGAAACTAATACAAGTGTGTCTCCTTTCTCCAAGAATCGTGCTGCTCGTATTTCGTCATTGGTTCTAAAATTGGTACCCTTAACTTCAAAGTCAATAGAGCAGGGATCAAAAATCCGTTTTGCATTACTTTCTTTTCGATCAATGTTGACTTTTTCCGAGAAGATAGGTTTAGTCTTGGGTCTTTCATATTTGACTGTCTTGGAATCTGATGGATCTCCTTCTATAAGAGTACCCAAAACTATAAAAACAATGATAATGGCGACTATTACAATAATGAATACCATAGTTTTAGTGTCAGTTGTTCTTGAAATTTTTCCGAAAGTAATCAAAATTTATCCAACGAACAAATTTTTCTAATGAAAGGATGACACCACGGAAGAATAATTCAATACGATATACAATCAGAAGCGCGGGAGTCTTCAAGACTCCCGCGCTTCTGATTGTATTAAAAAAGCCGCGCCAAGAGGCGCGGCATCGTTCTTTGATAAATGAAGTTACCCTCACGGGCGAAATATCTTAGAAATTGGCGGAAGCCAATTCGTTTGCAATAGAATGAACTGCACTTTGCAGCTTCAGATATTGCCCTTCCCCTGCTTTTACAAGACCAGAGGAATACTTACGCATAAGAGACGGATTTATTCCTGCCCTCTGAGCCACTTTAGAGACATTTAGGAAATCGAAATACTCAAAGAACGATTTCATATCATAGTGATATACGAAATCAAGTTCCGGAGGATTTTTCCCTTCCTCGATAAGCATATCCTTAATTTCGTGATATGCCTTAAGCATGTCTTCCTTAGCCTCCTGCGGGGAATCACCGAAACCCAAAAGACCGAAGTCCGGCAAATCCTCTTTCATGAAACATGAGCATCCGCCATCTTTTGCCATTTCAAAAACTATGTTGACTTTCATATCAATGAAATTATAAAGTTCCATCAAAAGGAGGCTATTGCCTCCTTTGTTATTAATAACAAATAAAATAATTGATTTATGGAGATGAGTAGGGGATTTACCCCTACTCATTTTTAGAATTAAGGCATCAGTTCTTTTTTACTCCTGACACCTTCCGGACGTTACGTTCGGTGGGAGGTGGAACTTCCTTTGCGCCATGATGACCAAGAGGAAATTTCTTTTCCGTGATAGGAGAGAACCAAATACGATGATTCCCACCTTTCCGAACGACAAAGCATCCTGCGGCTTTCAATTCAGCCTCTAATTCGGAATACTTCATAAATCAAAGAACTATTTGTTATTATTAACAAGGCAAAGGTAACAAAAATGTTCCATATGCGCAAATATTTCAAGATATTTTTTACAATGATTCGGTAAAATTTGAGGTTGTTCAGCCTTGGCTAAGCCGCTAACTGAGCCAACCGATGATTTATTTTCTGAATTTTTAGTAGATGACAAAAATTAAATTTATGCTGTTAAACACTTAATTTTCAGTCGATTAAATTTGCAAAAGTCCCT
>NZ_CAJMXD010000061.1:0-10751 GCF_905219685.1 Barnesiella sp. CU968 | reverse complement strand
GGCCTTGACAGGTCGCCCAATGCACTGTGTCCTTTAGCTTGGTTGTAAATTGAAGATTCTTATCCCGAACTCGCGTTGTTAGGCAAGGGTGAGAGTGCTTGTATGGTATATTGTCGTGATAATCACGATGTGCTTGGTAGCAGCAACCTTAAAGATATAAAGGAATATTGCAGTCAATATCAGATAACATATCTGACTACATTGGATTTTCTATATTACGCATATATACGAAAGAAAATGAGTAAGGTCGAGATAGATGCTTTTATCAAGGATGTGCGGGCAAAAGGCAGTAAACTTCCCGATGCGAATATAGAAAAATATGTACCTACAAGTCAGATTTAAGAAATGCGCGAGACTCTGTTAGAAATTATTAAATCGAACTCCCGGTCTTGCAAGTGTGACACAAATCGACTAATTTTGAAATAGTGATTGGACATTGCCTGTGGAGACCGGCTTTCGGAGTCCAAAATCCGGTTTGTGTACTTTGGCACTAAAACGGCACTGACAAAAATATTGAATATCCAACTATTTGATATAGCTGCATTTACAGCGGAGAAGCACGCCCCCTGTCTCTCCGCTGAAATATTTTATCAAACGCCCGAGTATTGTTGATACTTAGGCGTTTAGTTTTTCACCCTATCGCCAAAAATAGACACGATTCAGGCTAAGATGTTGATATGGCGAGATTGTTTATTTTTCAGTTTCATAGCTTCTTTGTAATGAATCCAAGACTAAACATAATGATTAAAACTGTAGCCGCAAACAGAATTGTTGAGCCATAGATGACAAACAACCGCTGGTACAGCTTCTTCATACCGGAATAATGCTCCATTATCTCCTTGCGGCGTTGCTCAGTATAGCGCAGTCTGCAAAAGATTTCGGGCAAAAATAACAGGGCGAGCCCGCATATTATCGCTGCCGGATTTCCAAAGAGCCGGAATATCGCTGGCAGCAGTAACGAACAATGAGCCCAAACCACCAAACAAAACTCAGCGTCAGACTTCCGCTTGATGGATTGCCACCTTTTTTCCTCAAAGCCTCGCCAATATACCAGATGTAATCAAACAGATAGTATCGTTTCATCACTGATTCTCTGTTAATGATGAATAATCCTTTTGTATCAGGTACGTTGCTAATCTTCCCTGCATATATAACTTAGCCGCATAGCCCAAGGACACTTGTTGCTCGCTGTAACGAATGTCCGCTACATAGACCGGGATATTTATGATTGGGAACATGACCAAAACCGAATATAACACATTTACACGATACTGTGTCAGTTCATACTGGTTATATCTGAATCTGATATAATAGAGGTTCAGCAGATATGTGTTCACATAGCCTAATGTCAGGAAATACAATAGTCTCAGTCGTTTACTACGGACCACTGACACAAGCCGTTTGTATATCTTTGGCGAATACATTGTCAGCCATAATGTAAAATTGGAGAAAAGCATGAGAATTATCCCATACGCTCCAAATATTTTCAACAATGTCAACGATTTATACATTTTTCCGAATAGGCAAACTATGGCAGTCGCTAACAGACACCATAAATCAATGGCGAGCAACACGGCAAATACAATAAAGAGCCAAAAGAATAGCTCATTGACCGCGTTTCCACATCTGTTCCAAAATCGTTTACCGGTTGATTCCATTGTGTCTAATTGTAGTGTTATTCAACCCATGTTGTTATTGGTTCCGGTCGCCTTATAAATTTACCGTTTTCTTTTACATACCATATTACATCGCCCGTCCACCAGCTTGTTCTTCTGTCTACTGCTATTAAATTGTCAGCATAACGAATATTGGTAATAATCGGAAATGAGGTAAACCACCAATAACCACCCCAATGACCATAATCAACCGGGATATATTTCTTTAGTTTATTGACATTCTTCTTATTGATCTTTCCTATCTTATCACCATTCTTTAATCCGCCTGCAAATGACGACAGTTTCTTGTTTATGCCTGATGTCAGATACAAACCTCGCCACGGCAGAACAGGCGTCACGCTGTCAACAACATATTGATCATCTTTCAAATCTTCTATAAATTCCGGAAAACCGAGGCAAAGTTTCGCCATAACGGTATCAGCATTGAGGTAATATCGTTCAATTTCGATTGTCTGAGGGATAACGTTATATTGGGGTTCGTTTGCAGGATGACCTTCAAGGCCAAAGACTACATTATTCCACATAAAAATATCAGCTATCACACTGTCTGTGATAACATTATTTGAGTCGATGGTATCTGAATACGCTTTCCAGTCCAAGAAAAACTTGTTCAGATTCTTCTTTGTCAGCTTAGGATATTTTGCGAGAAAAGCCTGACCGCTACATAAGAATGCGGTCATGGCAAACAATATTGTTAATACTCGGTTACGCATATTTATTGAGATTTGAATATTTGTTTCTTTATCTGTCTGTTTAATGTTATATCAATTATGTTTTTTTATGAACCGAATAGTTGAGGTATAAATCAGTAACCCGATTGAGTGAATGGCGTTCAGAAGCAGTGCGAAAAGCCACCATGTCAATCCGGCTCCATAGCGGCTATTGAACACGAGATTGTAACTCAATATGGCATTATAGGCTATCATCACAATCAGATTGCCTAACGCTGCTCTCGGTCTGACTCTGTGACATAGCCATGTTGATAATAGCGACAGCATATATGCCGCACCGAGCAACACTGTATCCTCGTTCCAGCCTTCTGCCATGCAACTCACAATCGCCAAGATGAGAAGCACAAGCCATGCTATCCCAAATCGTTTATCGTTCAATCGCATATCAAAATTCTATATTCAATGTCTATTGGCGGATTCATATTGTCAAGACATGATTCAATCATGGTCTTAGTGTTCAATTCTTTTACATAGCCTCCTACAATAAGACTAACAGGAGCAATAAAGCTTCTGCCGATATAGATATATTCAGAAGGGAAATCAAACGCAACACAATGTCTTGCCTCCTTTATCCATTCCTCTATTTTCAGTATCAACTTGCCATTCTTACTATTCAGCCATTTATAATCATCGCAAATCTCTGTTACTTCATCTTTGGTATCTTCAAAGAAGTTCTTTGGGAGAATATCTTTCATGTCATTCAACGCGTCCCTTATAGCAGAGAATTTGATTTTATCCTGTATAGGGAATAAGGCGATGAATTTACCCACTGTTGGATTGCCCAAATTCATGAGGCGTTCTTTCAGATCGTCGCTTAAATCTGTATGCAACAGTTCAGAAATATCATACTGTATAGTAGACTCTTTCTCCTGATTATATCTCTCGGTTATATTTGTCATTGTAGTTTTTCTTTATTCGTTATATTCTTGTTAAAGAGATGATAGCCGACAAAAGCCAATATCATTGAAGGTATGAAACATACAATAGCAATCGGCAAAACAAATGCAACGCACATTTCAAAGCCAATCCGATCCAAAAGTCCACTATTTAATCCATCTATCATAAGGTAGGCGGATAGTAAGATAATGAATAAGACTTCAAAGATTAGCCCAAATACGAACCAGTGTTTCCCGTTTGCAGAACCAGTGTTTCCCGTTTGCAAAAGACCAGGTAATAGCTCCAATGATACAACACCAAGCAATAATGAATAACATTATTTCACCTGTTAGGGATTTACCAAAGATTATCAGTTCAAGAAGCATCAATAATCCGGCATAGACAATGGTAATTGCCTCGAATTTCCAGAATCGTTTATCTGTCAGTTTCATAGTGTTCAAGGAGTTTTCGGGTTAAGTTTATGATGTCTTTCCAAGACGCGCCGTCAAGGTCAAAAGACAGGGCGCGGTCATAATCCCAGTCAAGACCTTTGCCATCGGTGGCTTTCCGGGTGGGCAAAATCTCCAAAGTGCGGCTGTCGTGTTTCAGAAGCACACATGTGGAGTGTTGGTAAAGCTGTCGCCATGAGCGTTGCTTCATGGCTTTGATCAGTTCCGCGTTTTTCAGCTCCACATATTTGCCGTGCAGACTTGCATGGAATATTTCCATGAGAGTATTCTCAAATTCTCCGTTACTACAGCCTATGGGGAGGAATTTAATCGGAAGACTCGCTGTGACATTATATACTGTAACAAATATATATTCCTTGTCGGTGCGGTAAATACTACACCTTCCAGAGCCATCCAACTCCGGGCAGCTGTCGTTGTATTTTCGATTGATTTTTCGCCACCGGTATAGTGCCAGAACAATCGCAGCGATGACGAATATTGCGCCCGAACCATACGACGGACCATCATGATATTCAAACACCGTCATATTATTCTCCGGGTTGTCTTTCTGATATACCACACCTATGCTGTCGCCAACGGCAAAACCATTGGCATGCATACCACCTTTATATGTTACACCGTTCACTGTAAATTTGTAATGTATTATAGGACCACTGTTGCCTATATAGCCGATATTTGAAATCACAGTCGATGTATGTTCCGGATTTGCCGACAGAGCATTGTACTTGTGGTTTTGGAAATACAAACCTACAATGAGAAAAGGCACGAGAATCAGTAGCATAGCACCAAATGGCAAGCGAGTTTCACCACGCCGCCCAAAGAAAAACCGATATATTTTGCTGTCAGATTTCATTCGTAGGAAAGAATCGTTATAATCATTCTTTAGCTAATTCGGTATTGTATCAAGCGATTGTTCGTGAGAAACAAATAGATACTATTCCCATAAATGGAACATGCTGCATATAATACACTATTAGGAATATCGAAAGTTTTCCAATCTTTCCCTGAATTATTACTAACAATGAGCTTGTACTTAATGAATAATCCAGTTTTATATCCTAAAACCAGAGCCACAGTATTCAACCTGTCGGTTATAAGGTCTTTAACAAACGTATAATAGTTAGTTGAATATAGGAGTTTCGGATTTTGCGTGGACTGGGTAAAAGAATAGAGTTCCACTCCATCGGATTGTATGCTTCCGGCAATACAAATGCCATCTTTGAGTTCTGCTATGAATGAGGGATTTACCGGACAAGTATGTGAATGCCATTGTCCGTTTTTGTCATAGACAAACATATTGTTATTTATGGCGTATCTTCTGATAGCATACAGCTCATCTTCCCCAAAAACGGTTTGAGACAGATGTGGAGACGGAAGATGAGTCAAAACGTGAAAGGTATAATCCATTGTTAGAAGAGTAAATTCATTTTCCTTGCTTGTTGTCAAATATAGTAAATTTTTCTTGACTACAATAGGTAAATATCTCATCTCGCCGGTATAAACTAACTTGGCTGAATATTCCGGATTATACTTTGTATTCAATAGGTAGGCATCTCCAGTTTGTGAAAATAGAGAAGTAAACAATCCGGCATCACTCTTAATGGTGTAGCTTGAATGTATCAGATCCTTAAAAGGAATTTTTGATTTCAGAGACCATCTGCTCCCTTTATTATTCGATACATATATTTCAAGTGAATTGCTGTATTGAGTAGGGACTGAATCGTTGTATTCTTTATGTCTTCCGATAATGATTGCACTGTCTTGATTCAAGAAACAGGCATAATCAATGGTAAATCCTAATTCCGGAAGACCGTTCATGAAAACATTGTCAGGCTTTTCTCTTGAACAACTTAACATTACCAACATCAATATAATAAGGTGTAGGAATCTCATATCTGCTGTATCTCGTATTATTGATATCAGTAAATTACAAAATCTATTAGTATGATTTTTACCTGTCAGTTTCATTGTTGTTGAGGAGTTTACGGGTTGAGCTTCATTATCATAATAGCTGATATGGCGAATACAATCACAGCACCGCCAAAGGCACAAAGACTCGCCACTGCTATAGTTTCAAGGTCGCTGGATTTATTATTAAACCATAGGAAACCTTGATATTGGTTAGCCCATATAGCCGAAAACATCAGATTCGAGCAGCCAATAAATAAAGAAATTATGTCGTTGGAATACCTAAATATCGCATATCCCAAAATCAGCTGGAATATCGGTAAGGTCATACAAACATAGACGCCCCATTTATAGAACACTGAGCAATATAATATCTGAAGATATATTGCAACGCATACAATAAAGGCGGGAATAACGGTCTTGCGATTACATTGATTCCATTTTATCAATACGACCAAACTTATCATTAGGGCTAATGATAGACTAATCGTAAGAGATATTGACATTTCAATTTCATCAGCGTTAGCCTTTGGAACAACCCAAAACATAATCATTGCCTCTATAAGAAGCAATCCGATTAATAGCCATCTCCTTTTCGTCGTTAAATTCTCCATCGCGCAGATATATTCTATTATTGAATAACAGACTAATAATCCAATAGAATTGGCACTTGATGCTTGTCTGCAAAGTTAACCGCTTGATATAACATTGAATAAGCGCATTGGGCTAATTCTTCAGTACGATATTTCTCCTTTAGAGTTTTATTTGTACGACGGATAAAGCCAAACAAGAGTTTTGGCTCTTTTTGTAGAACAGGCTTATAATATGTATCATTTCGCCAGGAAAGTATAATATCCTCATCAGCTTTCCATATCTTATGATTCAGTTCTTCCAATTCCTGCTTCAACATTGAAACCGTAGAGAAAGTTGCTTCATTTCCATTCGGTAGTGAAGTGGTAAAATAAATCTTTCCCGGAATAGGTAGCCAAAACTCCACATCAGACAGCAACGAGCTGGGGAATTCCTGCGACATGGCTTTTTTGACTATAAGCTCATTAAAAGCATTCCACCCACGTTCCACATATTTAGGCAAAGGACAACCAAGTAAATTGCAGGCTTGCAACATTATTAATGCACCGTATGCCTCCCAATCCGGCTTATCGGTAAAGTAATCATGTTCGCCTTTTTCATCCCATAAAGGAGATGGAAAGGACTGATTTATACTTATCGCAATATTGTCAATCCATTGGCACACAGCGTCTCGGATCTGCTCGATTACTTCTTCATTTTCTTCAGGTTTAATCTCATTGCCACATCCGTCTACCATTACGCATTTCTGTCCTTTTTCTTCCGATAGCTGTTGTGTGATATTTTTCCAATCACGGCAGTAATAACGTGTCAAGGTTCCTGCGTATATATCTAAGCCCATATCATATAGTGTTAAAGTAGTTTGTATTTTAAGTTGTTAAATCACTTTCCTGTAGCCATTGTAAATGTTTGAAATCTTATTTGACGAACCATCGACTTCAATAAATATTCCATCGGTTACATTTCCATCGTTTGGGTTCGGTTTGAACTTTACCTCGAATGAATACTTTTCCAGCGGAAGTCCCGTAAAGCCGTCTTTAGGTTCTATATGAATTGTCTTATAGGCGTGCCGAAAGTCGGTGTTATCCGAAACAATCGGGAAAGTCGCCGCAGACAGTTCTTCGGCAAGTTCTTTGGTGCAATACTGCTCATACAGCCTTTTCAAGTCTGCCGATGACGCGCCTACGGCTCTTTCGTTCATATACAGAGCCATGAAGTCTGCCACTACATAAAAGCCATCAACGCCCATATATACATCAATGACAATGATATTTGATGTGCCGTCGGGCAGAATCTGATACAGCATATTCCAGCCATCGTCCGTGTCGGGAAGAAAGCAACCAAACGACAAGTAAACAGCAGAGTCAGATGCCCAAAAGACTTCGCCACCCCACTGCATCATATATTCACCCTCGTTGCCGACCAAATCTTTCGTGCGAATTTCCTTGTCGGAGTACACGATATTTCGGTCATACGACAGGGTAAGAAATACGGATGAATCTCTTACAGCCCAGTCTTGTCTTCCAACGATTACATCATTGGAGTCTGTTAATGCTTTTATTGTCCAATGGCCTATAACGGTATCTTCTACAACCTTGCCTCTGACAACCTGAGGGACGGTTGCAATTACGGTGTCCTCTGCCGTTTGTTGTGATACGGTAGTTTCGGATTTATGACCTCTGCCACATCCAACGACCACGACAGACAGAATAAGTATCAGAATAAATATGCCAATCAATTTTTTCATAATATCAATCATTTGTAATCCACAGCTCGGTCATTTCCTTATAATATGCCTGCATTGCCAGATTGTCAAGTCGGGCGATGGCTTCGTCTATGATTTTTCGGGATTGTGGAGTATATGTATAATAGAATCCAAGCGGTCTTGTCAAGGACAGAGATTTGTAATCACGATTATCGTAAACCCACTTCAAGACCTTTGCAGGCTGTGGCAAGAATACATATTTGAAAAAATGATAAACGAATGATTCAGAGGAAGTCGCATCAACCATCTTCCCCAATTCGTTCCATCGGCCAAGCACTTTATTATCTGAATAAGGATAGCGGGTCAGTGAGAGCATATCATTCATCAGTTTCCATTCCATCTTACTGTCTGAACCACGACATAATCTGAACACACCATCTTCATATCCGTCTTCCATAGTTATGTCGATTTTACCGTTCGGCTCTATGTTACAAGTCATTGATGCCATTTGAGAGTAGGTGGTTGTGTTCTTGTCGGTATTGACGTTATGTTCTATTTCTTTGTATTCATGGTTATAAGTAAACTCATGATCTCCGATAAAATACACTAATGTATGATTGACGGAGACTAACTCTGTAGAGTCCGTCAGATTATAAGCTAATTCCGACTTATCCCAATCGTTACCCGCGAACAACGCGTCAATCAGATGTCCGTCAGTATCGTATGTGGCAATATACACATCTTCGGCATCGCTGAAAAGATATTTGTATTGACATAGGATTGCGTTGTCGTTTATTTGGCGGACAGATACAAGATATGCAGATGCGGTATCCGACGGGGTAAAGTCAGAAGTGATTACGCCTCTTAGCAATGAACACTGTTCAGGGGTGGTGAGGAGAAAATCACGGTCAGATGGTGCCGGCAAAGAATCATCTTTAGTTATAAGCGATTCATATTCTATGCCGAGCTTCTTTAGGAACTCAAAAGACCTGTTGTCATCTATCGCTGCAATCGAGTCATGACGGCTATTACTCGATGCCGACGCTGACCCTTTGCCCCTGCACGAGACACACAAGATCAATACCGTTGTAATTATCAAAAGTATATGTTTCATTGCTTACCTCCTTTCCGCCATAGTTTCATGAGAGTCTATTATCTGTAATATCGCAAATATAAGAAGAATAGTTGACAATGGATGTGACAAATGTCCCAAGTGTGCGTGAAAATCAGCGCTGAACGGTGATATTCTTGAATTTACCCATGTTGATGCACTCCGAAAACCTCAAGTTTGCTTTCGTCAAGATTTATAAGGACATCGACTTCATCGCTTCCACCATCTTCCAGACATATCAGTTCTTTATCATTGTTTAAGTAGCCGTTGGTTATATATCTTTCAATAAGCTCCTTGCTGACAAGAATAATGTAAGCATATTTAATACCATCAGAATCTTTCCATCCAAAAAACTGATGACGATATTTATTATACGGGTATGCGGTATATTCCAAACTCCCCGATGGATGCTCTATCAGATAATCCCCGCTTTCAGCCGGTTTTATTGAGTCTGTGAAATGCTTTATGAGTATTTCTCTCGCTATCTCATATTGAGATTGTGACAGTCTGAAGAATTCAGGTTCGCTAATTCCCCACGAAGCGATTTTTTCGTAATCGCTAAAGATGATGTCATCAGAATCCACAGGCATTACAATCATTTTATCTGCTCCTGTTTCTCCTTCCGGTATATCATTCCACATATCATTGCGGCTATCATAGACATATTCATCATATTCCGATTTTACCAATAGTGTAAATGCGCTTTCGTTATGGGAATACAGAATGTGTATATCTCCAAAATGAGAGGTGGTATCGGAAGGCACACCTATCTCAGCCAAACTATCAGGATAGCGGTCGTTATCTTTATGATAATCGTTAATGCGTTCAATTACATAGTTTTCAGTATGGGTTGAATCCTTAACGGCATAATAGAGTAGTCCGGTGCCAATTGCCAAGATGACAATATAGATAAGCCCTTCTTTCTTAATTATTTTTAGTTTTTCTTGTTTAGAAAGCTGTCGGATAAACATCAATGGGATTTGCGACACGACAAACAATACTACTGTAACAGTAGCTGCAAACATGAACCTATACATGACATATTCCCTCCAAGGGTGCAGGTCAATGTTAAGTGCATTTACACTCAATCCCATAAGTGTAAAGAACAGAGCAAAGAATAATGCCGGCAGAAACAGTACAAAGACAGCCACTTTATATAAGTACACTCCCGGCTTTGGCCATTTAACCATAAGTCCGACAAATGCAATGACTGCACACAAAATCAAGATGATTGGTATCATATCAGTTGGCTATTAAAATCAGAAAAACCGCAAAAACAAGGAAGCCGAGAATGCCATTGGCAAGGTTGCTGTCGGCATGGTCTATGTTGCTGAAATCGTCCGAACCATAACGTATTTGCTTGTATGATACTCTCCGCCCTCGACGGAATAGTCGCAGACATCCATATCGAAGCCCGGCTCCGATATGCAGAATCGCACTGCCGAACCATGAACGGATAAATATAGCTGTAAGTTCCATTATTTTAATCCATGTTGTGATTTGAAGGCTTTTTCCTCGATAAAATTTTCAAGCAAGGCTCGGCAAGCATCATTCTCAGTAAGATGATTGCTCAATGTTTTTGCCGATCCTCTGTCATCGATATAAACAAGTTTCACTAGTGTCTCTTAAAAAGTGTTAATCAAATTCGAGGTCAAGAGTTGGATGGCAATTTGCTATTTGTGCTGG
>NZ_CAJMXD010000060.1:0-10770 GCF_905219685.1 Barnesiella sp. CU968 | reverse complement strand
GGTATAAACCAGCAGATTTACAGTCTGCCCCATTTGGCCACTCTGGTATTCGCCCTTATTTTTTTTTGAGCCTCTTGTCGGATTCGAACCAACGACCCCGAGATTACAAATCACGTGCTCTGGCCAACTGAGCTAAAGAGGCATTTGGTGTTTCATCAGTCTTGTCATTCAAGTGCCAAACGAAATCGAGTGCAAAGTTATAACAATTTTTCAGTCTCACCAAATTTTCCATGAAAAATTTTCGAAAAATTTTTCTTAACGCTTGAATTTCCTATTCCACCGTTACCGATTTTGCAAGATTTCGCGGCATATCCACATCCTTCCCTTTGTTTATAGCAATGTAATATGACAACAGTTGCAGCGGTATGGATGTAATTATAGGCGACAGACATTCAGGCACTTCAGGCACTTCAAGCACATGGTCTGCAATATTGCGTATCACACTGTCACCCTCGGTGACAATTGCAATTATGCTGCCGCCCCTTGCTTTCACCTGCTGAACGTTGCTTACAATCTTTTCATAAAGATGATCGCGGGGCGCCACAATGACCGAAGGCATCTCGGCATCGATAAGAGCTATAGGACCATGCTTCATCTCAGCAGCCGGGTAACCCTCCGCATGGATATATGAAATCTCTTTGAGTTTCAAGGCACCCTCAAGCGCGACCGGATAGTTGTATCCTCTGCCAAGGTAGAGGAAGTTGCGCGCGTATGTATATATAAGCGACAATCGCTCTATCTTGTCATTCAGCTTGAGCACATGCTCCACAAGTTCCGGCATCTTCAGTATCACCTTCCCGAGTCCGGCAATCTCATCTGCAGTCAGCGTTCCCCTGAGATCAGCAATTGCCATGGCTATCATTGTGAGCACCATTACCTGACCGGTAAACGCCTTGGTCGAGGCAACTCCTATTTCGGGACCCACATGTATATAGGCACCACTGTCGGTCTCACGCGGTATTGAGCTCCCCACGGCATTGCTTATGCCGAATACGAAGGCACCCATGCTGCGCGCGATTTTCACGGCGGCAATAGTGTCGGCAGTCTCACCGCTCTGCGAGAGCGCTATCACTATGTCATCTTTCCCCAGAACCGGATTCGAATATCTGAATTCACTCGCATATTCAACCTCCACGGCGATATGACACATTTCCTGAATAAGATATTTTCCTATCAGGGCGGCATGCCATGATGTGCCACACGCCACAATCACAATTCTTTTGGCATTAAGGAATTTCTCCTTGTGGTCGCGCACACCGCTGATAATGACCCGCTGTCCGTTTTCAACCACTCTACCACGGATACATTCGCGCAAGGTTGTGGGCTGTTCGAAAATCTCTTTAAGCATAAACGACGGGTATCCACCTTTTTCAAGCTGTGAAATTGACATTTCAAGTGTCTTCACGTCTATCTTGCTCTCGCGGTTCTCCAGATTCAGCACTTTAAGCGGCTCGTTGCGTCTGATCACCGCTATCTCTCCGTCATTGAGATAAACCGCGTCCTTGGTATATTCAACAAAAGGAGACGCATCGGATGCAAGAAATGTCTCGTCATCACCGATACCGATTACAAGCGGACTGCTCTGACGCGCGGCAATTATCGTATCGGGGTCGTTTTTCTCCACCACGGCTATCGCATATGCGCCCACAACCTGATGAAGAGCCTCCCGCACCGCTTCAAGAAGAGAACACTTGTTGTTGATCTTTATGTATTCTATAAGCTGCACAAGAACCTCGGTATCGGTTTCCGAATGAAACTTGCAGCCATGTTCCTCAAGAGCATCCTTGAGGAGTTTGTAATTTTCTATCGTGCCGTTGTGTACGAGCGCGAGATTTCCATCCTCACTGTAATGCGGGTGTGCATTGCAATCCGACGGCTCGCCATGCGTTGCCCATCGGGTATGTGCTATTCCCACAGAGGCGTCTGTATCCTTGTCATTGCATATTGTCTCAAGATTCTCCACCTTACCTTTGGCTTTGAATACATTCAGTTTTCCGCCAGGAGCCACCAACGCGATTCCCGCGCTGTCATATCCTCTGTATTCAAGACGATGAAGACCTTTTATCAAGACATCATATGCATTCCCGTTTCCGAGATATCCTACTATTCCACACATAGTGCATCATGTTATTATCGGCCGCAAGTCAATATCAATTTCCTCTCTCGAAACAACTTTCTGTTTCAGATATCAGCATCTCTGCCAGGTGACTTTTGAAAAGCTTATCCGGCCATCGTTTGTATTGGAGATGTAAAATTACCAATTTTATACCGAAAAACCAAAAGAGGCCGCCTATTTTGACAGCGACCTCCCTTTAAACGTTGCACAGGTGCATTTTATTTTATATTTAGACGCTTATTTCACATCTTCATCTATGGCGATTCCATCACCGGTTGCAATCACACCAGCGGTATCAGTGTCTGGCATATCCTCAATCAGACCCACCTCATCGGGCAACGTAAGATCCGGACCTGCGCCTGCAGGAAGAGGAAACGCCTCATACTTCTGATACTCCTCGGCTTTTTTGGCGTTCTTCTCCCCTATCTGACTTTCCGAGACGGCATAAATGGCGGTTCTGAACATGTCGAGATAAGGCGATGCCGCCTTGAGATTGGCAAGATCCTGAGCGGCACGGTTGTATTCAGCTGTCGAATCCGTGGGCTGACTGTTTATGATATCGAAATACTGCTGGGCACTGCGCGCGTATTCACCGCAATAATCAATCATAACCGTATAATCCGAATCTGTAAGCGGTGCGTGGGAATCAAGTTTTGCAGCGACTTCTGCCGGAGTGGGAGCCGAATTGGAGCATGAGACAAACGCCACACACAACAATGCCATAAAAATAGTCTTAAGTGTTTTCATAATATAAAGTTTTCAGTTATCGTTTACATCAAGAAGCTGTTTAAAACTCATCTCCGAGCGGTGATACGGCAGGCTCTCTCAGCTTGTAAAGCAACATTCTCTTAAGCTGCGGATTCTCTTCCGTAATCGCAGAGAGTTCCCAGTGCTGTCCCGCCTCATCGCGCAACAATGGAGAGGTGGCATCCACATCCGTAAGATTCCATGTCAACAGCACGGTCTTTATCTTCAGGGCTTTCAGTTTTCTTACGAGCATCTCATGATCGGCATCACCCGTTATGAGCACTACATAATCAAACTTACGGAATGTGGCGAGTTCATAAGCCTCCAGTGCGAACCACACATCAACACCCTTTTCCACAACCTCAGTCTGACCGTCTCTGTCAATCTCCCTGAGATGTTTGTAATGAAATATGACATCATTCTCAATCAGAGTATCCTCGAATTTGCGTTCGTTATAAAGAAGATGTTTGTCGTAGGCTTCTTTGACGCGGAAACGACCGCGGAAATAATGTGCTTCGGTTATCTGACAGTCCGACACATGAATATCCTCTGCATAAGCTATCGTGGAACTGATAAAATCAAAGAGTGCCCTGACCCTGATTATAGAACGCTCCTGCGCTTTCAGTGCCCGGTTGATTTTGGCATAATACCCGCCGTCTATAAACACCCCTATCGAAAGATAATTAAGCATTTTTAATTCTTTAACTTTTCTTTTAATATAACAACGCCTCCATCCAATTGGTTTAGGAAAGATATTTATGCCAAAGACCGGAAACCCGGCGTAAGACACGCGCTGGATTCCCGGTCTCGACATTATCTTGAAAACCGTATTATTATTGGTATAATTCAACTATGCAAGTCTGCGCAGTATATCTGTCAGCAACTTCCAGAAATCACCTACAGATGNGATATTTGCCTTTTCGTTAGGCGAATGGATATCTTTCAAAGTAGGTCCGAAGCTTACCATGTCGAGTGCGGGCATCTTCTCAAGGAATAGACCGCATTCAAGACCGGCATGAAGAGCCTCCACTTTCGGTTTGTGGTGAAAAAGCTCTTCATAACTTTCTTCAGCAACTTTTAGCACTTTGGATTCCGGATTCGGAGCCCAGCCCACATAGGCGTCATCAAAAGAGACTTCCGCTCCGATCATACTGAAGAGAGCTTTCACCCTGTCTGCAATCTCATCGCGTCGCGAATCGACAGATGAGCGCTGGTGAACGGTAATATCGATGCGTCCGCCATCCGTCATCTTGACAGAGGCAAGATTGCACGATGTCTCTACAAGTCCTGGAATCGCAAGCGACATACCCTGCACGCCGTTAGGACAAGCGAAAACAGCTGAAATAAGATTATGCGCGGTCTTGCAGTCAATGACCTCGGCACGCGCCTCTTCCTCTTTGACCTCAAATGTAAAATCTTTTCCTTCGGCAGCCATAAATTCAGCATGTACACATTTGTCGAAATCTGCGGCGAACTCATGGAATTCCGCTTCATATTCCGCAGGGATGCCTATCACGGCGTGAGCGTCACGGGGAATGGCATTGGCAAGATTACCGCCGTCTATCTCCGCAAGAGTGATACCGAACTTTCTGTCGGCTTCCCAAAGGAAACGACACAGCTGCTGATTGGCGTTGGCGCGTCCGAGAGCGATTTCCATACCGGAGTGTCCGCCCTTGAGATTACTGAACGACACACGATGGAAAATCTGACCTTCCGCCGCTTTTTCCATGGTATAAGGAAGCGAGGCAAGAGTCACTTTTCCTCCGGCACACCCTATTACGAGTTGTCCCATCTCCTCGGAATCAAGGTTCAGAAGTATATCTCCTGTCACGAACCCCTTTTCAAGTCCGTTCGCACCGATGAGACCTTGCTCTTCATCTACTGTGAAGAGGCATTCAATCGGTCCGTGCACAAGATCCTTGTCGAGCAACACAGCCATAGCTGCCGCGCATCCCATGCCATTGTCGGCACCGAGTGTCGTGCCTTCAGCCCTTACCCATTCTCCGTCAACAACCGTTTTGATGGGATCCGTAAGAAAGTCATGTTCCACACCGGGACGCTTTTCGGCAACCATATCCTGATGACCTTGAAGTATGACCACTGGCGCATTCTCGTGACCCGGCGTAGCCGCCTTCTTCATCATCACATTGCCGACACTGTCGCAATGTGCCTCTATGCCATGACGTTTAGCCCAATCTATCAAAAACTCACGCATCTTGTCGAGATGATGCGTCGGACGTGGCACTTTTGTTATTTCATCGAAACATTCCCAGATCAATCCGGGTTCAAGATCAGTGATTTTCATAATTATTCCTGTTTTTTTAATTTGGCATAAGCTTTCGCCATTTTCGTGTGATATCCCCTTCTTGCATAACTTGCCCCATTATATTTTCGGGCAAAACCGGACCAATTCTTGTTTTTAAGGTCGGCAAGCATTCCGGTGTTTGTAATGAAAGTTGCGAAAAGTTCAAGTTGCTGAAGCTCCGAATAAGACATAAGACGAACCATCTCATCCACAGACTCGCAGCCACAAAGCTTGTAATTGAAACCTCCTATCTGAAACATTCCCCAGAACGTGCCCATATTGGCACCCTGCGCGTTTACCTTACGGGCATTGATCAGAAGTGTCCATTCTCTGAGGGCATAACCGGTGAGTCCTGCAGGCACTTTTTCTCCTTTGGCGCCTGATTTGTCCTTTGCCTTGGAACGGAAGCGGTTATACATCGTTCTGTCGAAATTGATCACCGGCACACCCGGTGCCCAGAAACCTTTCATATTGGCACCGGCTTCTATGGAAACCACAGCCTTTATTGCCGCAACCTCCACTCCGAGTTCTTCAGCCACGATACGGAAATCCTCGTCCGACAGTTTCGAATAACGTGTAGACTCATCCACCTCCGGCACCGAATCCACTCTTACCTGGCGGGGTTCTTTCTCACTTCCGGTTTCAGTCTGCTGTCCGGAGACCCCGCAGGCTGGTCCGGAGGCAACCGATGCCACCAGAACCGACCCGAGGATCAGCGATTTCATAATGCCGACACTTTTTCAAGCACCCTGCAGAGATGCTGCCAGAATTTCTCTACTGTCGGTATATACAGTTTCTCATCGGGTGAATGAACGCCTGTCATTGTCGGACCGAAACTTACCATGTCGAGATTCGGATATTTGGCAAGGAAGAGTCCACACTCAAGACCGGCGTGAATAGCCTTGATCGCCGGCTTCTTGCCGAAGAGTTCGTCATAGGCTTCGGCAGTGATCTTCATTATTTCCGAATTCATATTGGGAGCCCATCCCGGATAGCCGTCACTGTGAGTGACCTCGGCGCCGGCAAGCTGGAAATGAGCCTCGACCTGACCCGCCATGTCATTCTTGCGGCTCTCGACCGATGATCTCTGCGAAGTTGTGACAACAACCTTGTCATCGCCCACAAGCTTCACACTTGCGAGATTCGTGGATGTCTCCACAAGTCCCTCTATATCGCGGCTCATCGAATACACGCCGTGTGGCGCGGAATATATGGCGCGGATCAACGCTATCGAAGTCTCCGAATCCATGCAGAATTCCGGACGGTCATACTCTTCGATGCGCAAATCCATCGAGGGCTCCACACCGGAATATTCATTGCGGATTTCAGCGGCATATTTGTTGAGGTGATGCATCATCGCCTCCTTGTGGTCGCTGTGTATGCCGAACACTGCGTTTGCCTCACGCGGAATTGCATTGCGGAGATTGCCGCCCTCGAACGAGCACACCGTTATATCCCAGCTCTGCGAGCACTCCCAGATGAAGCGGGCTATGACTTTATTGGCGTTGGCACGACCGAGGTTGATATCGCTGCCGCTGTGACCTCCGAGAAGACCGGTTACCGAAACACGCATATATTTGAAATTCTCCGGAGTGTAACTGCGGCGATATGTAAATGTGGCGGTAGTGTCTATGCCGCCGGCACAGCCCACGAAAATCTCTCCGTCATCTTCTGAGTCAAGATTCAGAAGCATTGTGCCTGTTATCATGTCTTTGCCAAGATTCTGCGCACCCTCAAGACCGATCTCTTCGTTTACGGTAAAGAGAGCCTCCACGGGACCATGCACCAGAGAGTCATCGATCATGACAGCCATTGCCGCCGCCATGCCTATGCCGTTGTCCGCGCCGAGCGTGGTGCCACGGGCTTTAACCCATTCTCCGTCGATATAGGTCTGAATCGGATCTTTGAGAAAATCATGCTCTGTGTCGTTGTTTTTTTCCGCCACCATATCCATGTGTGACTGCAGAATCACGGTCGGCGCGCTCTCATGTCCGGGTGTGGCGGGTTTGCTCATGACCACGTTGCCCACCTTGTCAGTGCGCACTTCTATATTGTGGTCTGCCGCGAATTTCAGAAGAAAGTCACGTATCTGCTCCTCATGGCAGGAGGGACGCGGAATTTTTGTAATCTCATCGAAACATTTCCAGATCAATTCCGGTTTAAGGTCTTTTACTTCCATAAAATATGTTTTTTATTATTTGGTTATACCTGTTTATCTGTGTTGCCACGCACGTTTGCGCCCTCATGAATCGGCACACGTACATATGCGGCAACACTCCAAAGTTAACAAAATAATCGGAGAAATAGACGCTTTTTTCAATTTTTTAGTTAATTTTGCATCTCAATAACCTTAAATGAATTAAAAAAAGTGAAATTAACACTACTGATTACTTTATTTCTCGGAATATCGTTACTTTTGCTCTCCTTTCGCTTCGCGGGGGAAAAATCTGTAGGTTGCCACGGACACCAGGGCAATTCCAGAATGAATAAAAAGCAAAGGGTATGATATTTCCATATTACATATAAAAAAACAACATCATAATAAAAATGAAAAAGATCAACTCATTCATTGTGGCATCACTCGCTGTCATCGCGCTAATAGCTACAGCATGCAATTCAGAAGATGCAAAGAAAGATGCCCCCGCCGGCAAGGCTAAGGCTGCAAAGACAGAAGTAAATCTTCCCAATTACCGCTATGTGGATCTTGACTCGGTTCTTAGCAAATACAACCTTGCCAAAGACTATAACGAAGAGATGCTACGCATGCAGACAAATATGGAAAGCGCGGCGAAACGCCACGAAAACAAAATCCAGAATTTTGCCGCCACCATGCAGAACAAAATGCAGAACAACGGCTATCTCTCCGAAGCCTCTTATCGTCAGGACGAGCAGACAATCAACAACATGCAGACTGAGGCGCAACGCAACATATCCTCTCTTCAGAACAACTACCAGAACGCAGCGATGCAGGCTCAGCAGGCGGTAATAGATTCAATTACAAAATTCATCAAGGATTACAACAAGACCAGAGGATACGATGCGATATTCCAGAAAGCATCCACTCTCTATATCAACCCCGAACTTGACATAACCGATGAAGTTGTGGAAGGTCTTAACGCAAGATATAACAAAGTTGCTAAAAAATAAACAGGAAGCTGTTGAAAACACATCTTCTGTACTGACCGGGGTCGGCATCACGCCTCCTCCGACAGTCAAACAAACGAACATCGGCACGAAATCTTAAGCGATTTCGTGCCGATGTTTGTTGTATAAGAAATTGATTGCTATCTTTGCAATTGAAATTGCTTTGAAATAATATGATAGAAGACAACATTATAAATAAAGAAGCCAACGAGCGCACTGTGCTTGTCGGGCTTGCCACTAAAGCGCAAAACGAAATCAAAGCCAACGAATACCTCGATGAACTGGCATTTCTCGCACGCACGGCAGGTGCCGAGCCGGAAAAGCGGTTCGTCCAGAAAATGGACTATCCCAACCCGCGAACATACGTAGGCACAGGAAAGCTTGAGGAAATCCGGCAATATGTGGAAGACAACGAGATAGGTCTTGTGATTTTCGACGATGACCTCTCTCCGAAGCAAGTCGCCAATATCGAACGCGAGCTGAAAGTAAAGATTCTCGACCGCACGAGCCTGATTCTCGACATATTCGCAAAAAGAGCACAGACCG
Organism: Barnesiella sp. CU968; assembly: GCF_905219685.1. Lineage (NCBI taxonomy): Bacteria > Pseudomonadati > Bacteroidota > Bacteroidia > Bacteroidales > Barnesiellaceae > Barnesiella > Barnesiella sp. CU968. The sequence continues at coordinate 1,912 of NZ_CAJMXD010000060.1, read as the reverse complement.
CCACTGCACGCACGCAGGTGGAACTGGCACAATATCAGTATCTGCTGCCACGTCTTACAAGGATGTGGACACACCTTGAGCGACAGCGGGGAGGTATCGGCATGCGTGGTCCCGGCGAGACTCAGATAGAGACAGACCGCCGAATCATCCTCGACAAGATCTCAAGACTCAAGGATGAGCTGAAACGCATCGACAGCCAGAAAAGCATCCAGCGCAAAAACCGTGGAAAACTTACGCGTGTGGCACTTGTGGGTTACACCAACGTGGGAAAATCCACGCTGATGAACCTTCTCAGCAAGAGCGATGTATTCGCAGAAAACAAGCTCTTCGCCACTCTTGACACCACAGTGCGTAAAGTCATAATCGACAACCTCCCCTTCCTCCTTTCCGACACCGTAGGGTTCATACGCAAACTTCCTACTCACCTTGTCGATTCGTTCAAGTCAACACTTGATGAAGTGAGAGAGGCGGATGTCCTTGTGCACGTGGTGGATGTCAGCCATCCCCAGTTCGAGGAACAGATCGATGTGGTAAACAAGACACTGGCGGATGTGTGCGGTGCCGCCGAAAAACCTATGATTCTGGTGTTCAACAAGATTGATGCATTCTCTTATACCCCCAAAGACCCTGATGACCTCACTCCGAAAAAGAGAGAGAATATCTCGCTTGATGAATTCAAGCAGACCTGGATGTCAAAAATGAACAACAACTGTGTCTTTATCTCCGCAAAAGAGAAGACCAACATCGATGCCCTCAAGGAGATGCTCTATGAGAAGGCGAAGGAGATTCATACAGAAAGATTCCCGTACAACGACTTTCTCTTCCAGAAATATGATGACCTCGACACGACAATATAGACCGCTGCAATGGTGGGAAATACGGGAACTGGAGCAGAACGGATGCGTTTGCTCCGACTGGGGTCGTGTGCATGTCTGCGACGGCACTGACCTCACGAAAATACGTAATGTGAGATTTGCGGGAGATATCCGGATAGGCGCAGATGTCACAATCGAGAATGTAGGTCTTCTGGAGATGGAGACCGAAGCGCTATGCGGTATTGGCACGGAAGTCTGCGTGCTTGACGAGACCGGTTCACGGAGCGTACGCATATTTCCGGGACTTACGGCTCAGCTTGCGATGCTTGTCGCCCGCGACCCGGCATGGGCGGAAGGTCCGGTAAAGGAATCATTCGACGAACACATTAACAACTACCCTCTTGACAGAGCAATAGGAGACGGAGCGGTAATCCGGAATTGCGGTTTACTGTTCAATGTGGCAGTCGGACGGGAAGTACGCATCGAGGGAGCATCCTCACTCCGCAACGGAGCCGTAATCAACAATGCCGCCCATGGCAGGGCATTGGCGCGTATCGGCGCGGGGGTCGATGCCGACGGATTCATAATTGAAGACGGGGTTGTGGATTCGGCGGCGATCATACGCCACTGTTACATCGGGCAGGGAGCTGTGATTGAGAAAGGGTTCACTGCCCATGACTCTCTTGTTTTCTCCAACTGCTCGCTCGAAAACGGCGAGGCTTGCGCTTTGTTTGCCGGTCCCTACACCGTCAGCATGCATAAGTCCTCTCTGCTCATAGGATGCCAGACAAGCTTCATGAACGCCGGCAGCGGCACCAATCAGAGCAACCATATGTATAAGCTCGGTCCCGTGCACTGGGGGTTGCTCGAACGTGGCGTGAAGACCTCCTCCGGATCATACCTCATGCTGGGTGCAAAAATAGGCGCTTTCTCTCTGTTGATGGGACAGCATAAGACTCACCCCGATTCTTCTCAATTCCCGTTCTCATACCTCTTCGGTGACGACCGTGGCGCCACAGTGGTGGTACCGGGCGCCACGGTCGTCACCGAAGAGGTATGAGAACGGGAATTGAGAAGAATCGGGGTGAGTCTTATGC
>NZ_CAJMXD010000059.1:0-10800 GCF_905219685.1 Barnesiella sp. CU968 | reverse complement strand
GTTAAAATAATATAAATGGAATCTCTTTGACGAGAGAGTCCCTGCCAATTCAAAATGCAAATTTAGAAATTTTTTTGGAAAATAAGTAAATAATTCGAGGGATATGATGAGAGCAAAAGATATAATGGCTGCCGGACGCATCAAAAAGCATGTCTTCCCCTATAGGAATGTAAATGAAGACATGCCGGTGGTCAACGTGCTTCCGTTGTTGCTTGATACTCCTGACGGTCTTTTAGGAGTAAGGTCAGGCAACGGTTTTGAGGGAGTGATTGACCGCGATTCCCTGCTCGAAGGACTCGGGCGCATGATCGCTCCACGGGATGACTGCAGTGTCATAACCCTTGAGTGTGTGCCTGCCGATTACAGTGCGTCGCGCATAGCCCATGCTGTCGAAGACAGCGACGCGCATCTTGTGGATATGTGGAGCACCCCGTCGGAAGACGGCAAGATACAGGTAACACTGCGGGTCAGACGGGAGGACCCTGCATCGACAGTCCATAGCCTTGAGCGTTACGGTTATGATGTCGTTTCCTCTTATGGCAACAGCGACAGCGACAGCGACAGTGAACTGGCGGCACTGCGCCTTCTTGAGCTGAGAGCGTTATTGAATGTGTGACCGATGAGGAATATCGCGATATATGGAAACCGGTATCAGGACGGATATTTCGGTTTATTGCGCGAATTTTTCGCAGCACTTGAAAAGAGAGACTTCCGGGTGTCGGTAGCCGAGGATTTCGCATGTTATCTTTCGGAGAACGGAATAGACCTTTCCGGCAGCATGAATACGGCAGCCTGTTTGCCCGAGGACACCGAGTGCGTGATAAGCATCGGGGGAGACGGCACGTTTCTCGGTGCCGCGGAATGGGTTGGAGACCGGGAGATTCCGATTCTCGGCATCAACACAGGTCATCTGGGTTTTCTTGCGAGCTATTCTCTTGAGGAAACAGAGGAGCTGGTAGATGTCGTTGCCTGCGACAAGGGGGTGATCGAGAAGCGCGCGTTGCTTGAAATCAGATGTGAAGCGATGCCCGAAGGCTTCTGGCCTTATGCTCTGAATGAGGTGGCGGTGTTGCGGGGCGAGACGGCATCTACAGTCACCGTGCATGCCGAGGTAGACGGCTATTTTCTTGCCGACTATATGGCAGACGGGCTTGTTGTGGCAACTCCGACCGGATCCACGGCATATAATCTGTCGGCAGGAGGTCCGATACTTATGCCCACGCTTGAATGTTCGGTGATCTCGCCGATAGCGCCGCATTCGCTTACGATGCGTCCGCTTGTTGTAGGAGGAGATTCCGAGATACGTCTGACCACGAGTTCGCGTGTGGAGTATTCGCGTGTGAGCCTTGACGGACGCTATTTCATGATGGCATGCGGTCGTGACGAGCTGCGCATCCGTAAAGCCGGATTTTCCGTGAAAGTTCTCCGCCGTCCTGACGCGAGTTTTTCCCGGTTGCTCCGCAACAAACTTCTCTGGGGAAGGCGGTGATAAAAGACTTCGGATAAAACAGAAGGTCATGCAAAACTGCATGACCTTCTGTTTTATCCGGGTTCCGGCGTTATTACCGTCAACCGTTATTATTTTGCGGGAGTTGCGGGAGCTGCAGGAGCTGCAGGAACGTTTACAGGAGCGGGAGCCGCGGAGTTTGGAGCGGGAGCCGCGTTCTGAATGTTTGATACATTAACCGGGGTCTTCACTGCGAAAGAGGCGCATATGCTCATAATGCAGATGAAGATTGCGAGAGTCCAGGTAGCCTTCTCGATGAAGTCGGTTGTCTTGCGATAACCGAGATACTGGTTTCCGCTGGAATAGTCAGAGGCGAGACCGCCGCCTTTGGATTTCTGAATCAGAACAGCCCCGATGAGAATCAGGGATGCGATTACGATAAGAATGCTGAGAAAGATATACATATCTTTAGTGTTTAAAATTTAATTTAGCTTTTGATTTACGAACTTCCTACTGACGCGACAGGAACCACAGGTAACCGGCAATGTCAATAAAGGGAAATCCTCAAGAATCTGATGTGTAGGCTATCAATTTTTTGAGGAATCGTATTTGGTCTGCAAAGTAAATACTTTTTTTCGGATTATTCAAACTTATCTCGGTAATTATTTCCAAAGCTTTCTGATAGTTGCCGTTTTTTATCATTATTCTGGCAAGAGATTCTGAAAGATTTGTATCGTGTGCGGCGGCGGAGTGTTCGCTTTCAGATGGCGAGGGAGCGTCGTGACGCGGCTCTTCGGGGATGCCTGCTTCACCGAAAAGATCCGAATCGCCTATTTCAGGGAGCGATTCGAGCGAAGAGAGGTCATATGGCACTGCTACTGGGGTGATAATATCTTCGATTTCAGTAGCCCTTGTCATGTTGGGATCGCCGAATCTGTCGAGGAAGGAATCTATTGTGTCGCCGGTTGTAAGTTCCGGAGATTTCATGTCGGGATAAAATTCCATAAATTCTTCCGGATCGATGCCGATAATGGCTCTGAGAGCCACGGGATCGCCCACAGCCGCGGCAATGCGTCTGACCAGAGCGAGTCGTTCCTCACCGGTTGCCTCCGGCAGTCTTTCTATTGCCGGCACAATGAAATAAGGGTATTTGTCCATTTTGTTACCAATTTCCGAGAGTGGCGTTGAAAATAAGGTTCACGAGTTCCTCGCTGATCTGGTTGCAGAGGTCATCCTGCACGTCAGTGAGCATAAGAGAAGAGGAGAACTGCCGGTATGCCGAGAAAGTCTGGTCAAGATTGTTTGCCGGATTCTTGTTGTCGGTATATTTAACTCTGACAGTGATTGTAAGTCTTGTTTCGGTTGCATATGCATCGGTGCCGACAGCCTGCGGGGAGAGGGAATATCCCGTAATCTCTCCTGTGAGTTCAATATCCGCCGGACCGTCTACCTCCTGAAGTCGCGTCTGTCTGGTCACATAATCCAGAAGCTTGTTTTCAAATGTCTGTTGCAGGGGAGGGTATACAAGCGCGGCTCTGATGGGAAATTCAGAGATGTCAATTGTCTTGTATATGTCGTAATTGATTGCGGTACCGTTCATTCTGAAACTCGGGATGCACCCAGTAAGGGTGAATGCCATAGCCGCGAACAATATAAAAATTACTTTATTCATAATTCAGGAATAATTCATATTCGGGTATAATTCAGGAATCGATTCCCAGTTCCTTTATTTTGCGGTAAAGAGTGCGAAGTGAGATTCCGAGTTCCTCGGCAGCGAGTTTCTTGTCGCCGCCGTTGCGCTCCAGCGAAGCAGTGATCGCGTCTTTCTCCGAATCCTCCAGAGTGTGCGAAGACATCCTGGAGAAACCATCATCGGCGATTGCAGGTGCGAGAAGATCCTCAACCGGGTACTTTATCAGAGAGGTGGTAGGCTGCTTGCGGCCTGCGGCGGAATCACCCTTTATGGACTCCTTGAGTTCCGCTATTTCCGATTTCATGCCGAGCACCAGCTTCCATAGCATTTCGCGTTCCGCCTCATAGTTTACCGGCTTTTCCGACTTTACGAGAGAAGATGTTGTGGATCTGTCGAGAGGCAACGCCTCAAGCACCAGCTGTCTTGAGATTTCCTCCCCCGCCTCGAAGAGGGCGAACTGCTCGACAAAGTTTTTAAGCTGTCTCACATTGCCCGGCCAGCGGTAAACGAGCATTGCGCGGTATGCCTCTTCTGCGAAAGAGATAGGTTTTGTCATGTATTTTTCCGCGAAATCCGCAGCGAACTTTCTGGCGAGGAGTCTTATGTCATCCCCCCTGTCGTGCAGGTTCGGCACATCGATGCGGATTGTCGAGAGGCGGTAATACAGGTCTTCGCGGAATTTTCCTTTTTCCACCGCTTTTATGAGATCCACATTCGTCGCCGCCACGATGCGTATGTTTGTTTTCTGCACGTTCGAAGATCCGACTTTCAGAAATTCGCCTGTTTCCAGAACGCGCAACAGTCTTGCCTGTGTTGTCAGCGGGAGTTCCGCCACTTCATCAAGGAAGATGGTTCCCCCGTCCGCCTCTTCGAAATAACCTTTTCGCGCAGAAATGGCACCGGTGAAAGATCCCTTTTCATGTCCGAAGAGTTCGGAATCGATAGTGCCTTCAGGGATTGCGCCGCAGTTTACGGCTATGTATTTCTTATGTTTTCTTGCACCGAACAGGTGTATTATCTTAGGAAAAAATTCTTTTCCCGAACCGCTTTCTCCGGTCACGAGCACAGAAAGGTCTATAGGCGCGACGCGTATGGCGCGCGCAATGGCGCGGATCAATGCCGGGGAGTTGCCGATAATCGAGAACCGCTGTTTTGCGGCTGCGACTTCCGCCGGTATGTCTTGAGACTGAAGCATTTTTATATTATTAAACAACTTTCTAAAAGAATCAGAGGCGCGAAAGAGCATAGGTCTGTTCGCGGAGATATTTGCCGAGTGAGTCTGCATCAGGAAACTCCGCCTGTTTTTCCACCGATATCGGCTCGCCGATCGAGACGTGCACGTCTTTCCCTCTCTTCAGGAATATCTCCTTGGGAAGCCGCGCACTGCGCAGACGCCAGTCGATCAGACCGAGGATGTTGAAGAAAGTGGAGTTGTGTCCATGAAAATAGATGGGAATCACAGGCACTTTCAGCTGTCTGATGAGGCGGGTGATAGTGGGTTGCCATTCACGGTCGCGGATATGGAGGGATTTGTCGATCTTTGACACTGCACCTGCCGGGAAGAATCCGAGTGGATGCCCATCGCGCACATGAGCCATGGCACGGCGTATTCCCTGCATTGTCACGGCTTTCTTTTCCGGGTCATCGGTCTTTATCGGGTCAACAGCGATGAAAGATGGTCGCATCGCCGATATGTTGTTTAGAATCATATTCACCATGACCTGATAGTCCTTGCGGTATTTGCCCACGATATGCAGAAGCAGGATGCCGTCCATGCCGCCGAAAGGGTGGTTGGATACAGTGATGAACGCACCCTCCGGGAATCGTGAGAGCACCTCTTCATTGTCAATGCGCAGTTTGAATCTGAATTCATCTTCCACGAGGTGGTGTGAAAACTCCACGCCTGTGGAATAGCAGTATCGTCCGTGGATGGCGTTGACTTCGTCAAGACCAATCCAATGGAGAGCCTTTTCTACGAACTTACGGTGGCTCGCGAGACCCGGAGCCATTTTCGCGATATCTTCAAAATTGAGCACGTCCGGACGCACCCCCGGTGCGCAGCGACGGTTTTCAGCAGATGAGATATTATTGTTTTCAGACATGACGAATCTTTTTGAACCTACAAAGATAACAAAAAAATCAATAGATAACACAAGCATCTTTCCGCAAGGCGATAAATTTACGGCTTCTAATTATAATTTGAGCAATATGAACGGTAAAGAATGGATTCAGAGCGCGGAAAGCAATCGCGGAAAGCTGCCGGATGCGGATTATCCGAAAAACATAGAGTTGCTTGCAAGGGCAATGGAATGCTGGGATAATCTTGCAGGATTCAGGAGCGACAGAGAGCGTAACAAACGTTTTACCTACGGCGACCAGTGGGGCGACACAATCGATGTTGGCGGAGAGCGGATGCGGGAGGAGGAATATATCCGCAGCCAGGGTAATGTGCCGTTGAAAAACAACATGATACGCCGTCTGGTCAGAAATGTGCTCGGCGTTTTCCGCAACAGATATTCCGTTCCGTCGTGCGAGGGGATAGGCAATATGGTTTCAGGGCTTGGCGACATGAAGAATATTCAGAGCCGTCTCGAGCGCAACATGGAACTAAACAGGATGGAAGAGATGTATGCCAGGACAATGGAAGAGTTTCTTATCGGAGGACTGGTGGTTCATCGGAAATGGTACGGACGGAAAGGAAGCCGTACTGACTGCTGGACAGACTTTGTCCTGCCCGACAATTTCTTTTGTGACACCGGTGCCCGCGATTTCCGGAACTGGGACACGGGGATGGTGGGTGAGATTCATGAGCTTGAATTTGACTCACTATGCGCATCGTTTGCCCGTTGTCCTGAAGATTATGTTCGCCTGGGGAGGATATACGGCGTAGGGAACGGCGGGAAGTGCCGCGTGATAGAGGTCTGGCATCGTGAATACAGGCAGAGTTACCGTTGTCATGACCTCCGTAACGGCAGGTATTATGAAATTCCGGCAGAAGGTGCGCCGGATGTCCGTCCGTGGGAAAGGCGCGAGTGGAAAGTGTCTGAGGAATGGAGATGTCATTTTCTGACACCGCAGGGAGATGTTTTGCGTAGCGGACGCAGTCCATACAGGCATGGTTCCCATCCTTTTGTTTTCAAAGCTTATCCATTTATCGACGGAGAGATTCATTCATTTGTGAGCGACATAATCGACCAGCAGAAATATGCCAACCGTCTGATATCAATGTATGACTGGATATTGCGGGCTTCGGCAAAGGGGGTGCTTCTTTTCCCGGAGGGGGCGTTGCCCGAAGGTTCCGACATAAATGACATAGCTGAGGAGTGGAGTCGCTTCAATGGTGTGATACTGTTTCGTCCCAAAGCCGGTCTGCCCTTGCCGCAGCAGGTGAGTTCCAACTGCTCGAACATAGGCATCACCGAACTGCTCGACATACAATTGAAGATGATGGAGGATATATCGGGAGTCAGCGGCGCGTTGCAGGGAAAGCTCGAAAGCAACACCATGAGCGGCACCCTCTACAACCAGCAGACGCAGAACTCCATGATCGCGCTTGCCGACCTGTTGGGGAGTTTCAGCTGTTTTATTGCCGATGCCACAGCCATGGATGTGTCCAATCTCGCGCAATACACCCGGGGATAGCAGTGTCGCGGCATTACACCCGAGGCGCCCGGATATGCGTTTAGAGTCAAAAAAGGTTAAAAATCTCTCTTTGATAGATTTTTTGACGGATATTCATATCTTTTTAGTATCTTTGTGGGTAGAATAACCTTGGGACACGATTGATGAGTATTCGGATTTTATATATACTTGCAGTCGATAACATTTGATTCTTGTTTAATGAGAGGATTTTTTATTTTGCCGGCATTGGCAATCTCGCTCGGCGTGTCTGCCCAGCGTAGCGACACTGCGTTGAAGCAGTGGGAGTTTTCACGTGACATGTCTGACTGGAAGAGTGTGAGCGTGCCTCACGACTGGGCGATTTACGGGCCGTTTGACCGGTCCAACGACCTTCAGAAGGTGACAGTGGAGCAGAATGGCGAGAAAACGGCAACCTGGAAGACCGGCCGCACCGGCGGACTGCCTTATATCGGCAAGGGGTATTACAGAACCACATTCGAGGTTCCGGATACAGCCGGACAGGTGTTTTCCTTTGAATTCGACGGAGCCATGTCCAATCCCCGTGTCAAGGTCAACGGGAAAGAGATCGGTCACTGGGCGTATGGCTACAATTCCTTTTATATAAATGTTCCCGCCGGTGTGATTGTGCCGGGGAAAAACAGTATAGAGGTCTCTTTGGAAAACAAAGAGAAATCAAGCCGCTGGTATCCCGGCGCGGGACTTTACAGGAATGTGCGCCTCGTCACCACATCTCCGGTGCATGTTCCGACCTGGGGCACATATGTGATAACTCCTGTCGTGTCGGCGAAAGAGGCGTCGGTAAGACTCACTACAGAAATTGCCGGAGCCGCCAAAGCGCAGAAAATACTTGTCAAGACAGACATAATATCTCCCGACGGCACGGTGGTGGCGACAAACAATTCGGTCTATCACGCGCAGGGACAGCCATTCGTGCAGGATTTCCTTGTAGAGAAGCCTCAGCTTTGGTCGCCCGATACGCCTTGTCTTTATGAAGCGCGTACGACACTGAGCGTAGACGGCAAGGATGTGGATGTCTATAACACCCGTTTCGGCATCCGCTCCCTGGAATACATACCGGAGAAAGGATTCTTCCTGAACGGAGAATATACGAAATTCAAGGGTGTGTGTCAGCATCACGACCTCGGACCGCTCGGAGCGGCTGTCAACAAAGCCGCGCTTGCGCGCCAGATAGAGATGCTCAAGGATATGGGAGCGAACGCGATCCGCACTTCCCACAATATGCCTGCGCCTGAACTTGTGGAATTGTGCGACCAGATGGGGATGATGCTCATGGTAGAGCCTTTCGATGACTGGAGTTTCCGCCCGAAAAGCCAGAACGGCTACGGATCGATTTTCGGCGAATGGGCGCAGAAAGATATGGAAAACATGGTGAAACACTACCGCAACAACGCTTCGGTTGTGATGTGGTCTGTAGGCAATGAGGTCCCCAGCCAGTGGGGACCCGACGGAGTCAGCGAACTTGTCATGCTTCAGGACATATGTCATCGTCTTGACCCGACGCGTCCTGTCACATGCGGCATGGATCAGTATGGCGCGGTTATCGACAACGGTTTCGCCTCGACGCTCGATATTCCCGGTTTCAACTACATGTTTCTCAAGCACAAGACGGCATACGAGATACTGCCGCAGAAGCTGATACTCGGTTCGGAGACAGCCTCTACCGTGTCGTCGCGGGGAGTCTATATGTTCCCGATGGAACTCAAGGCGGGAGCGAAATATCCCAATCATCAGAGTTCCGGTTACGACACCGAGTTTTGCTCGTGGTCTAATATTCCCGACGTGGATTTCTCGATGGACGACGATTACCCCTGGATGATCGGTCAGTTCGTCTGGACCGGTTTCGACTACCTCGGCGAGCCGTCGCCCTACGATACCGACAGCTGGCCCAACCACTCAAGCGTATTCGGCATCATCGACCTCGCGTCGCTTCCCAAAGACAGGTATTATCTTTACCGCTCTCAGTGGAATAAAAAGGAGTCGACTCTCCATATCCTTCCCCATTGGAACTGGAAAGGGAGAGAGGGTGAGAAGACACCTGTGATGGTTTATACGTCATATCCTTCGGCAGAACTGATTGTGAACGGCAAATCCTATGGCATTAAGAGCAAGGGGGAGGCAAAACCTCTTGACTACAGCAAGCGTCTGTCGATGTCTTTCTACGACCGCGACAAGGCATGGGACGAGGATCGCGTTCAGGACAAGGCGGGCATGGAACGCTATCGTCTTGTATGGGACGATGTGGTCTATCAGCCCGGAGAAGTGAGAGTCGTGGCTTACAATGCCGACGGAAGCAAGGCTGAAGAGAAAACTGTCCGTACCGCCGGGAAAGCTCATCATCTTGTGCTTACGCCCAACCGCAGCAAGCTTGCAGCCGATGGCGAGGACCTTGTCTACATCACTGTTCAGGTGGCAGATAAAGACGGTAATATCGTTCCGGATGACAGCCGTGCGGTGAAGTTTGCCACAAAAGGCGCCGGTTCTTTCCGTGCCACAGCCAACGGAGATCCCACGAGCCTTCGTTTGTTCCACCTTCCGGAAATGGATCTTTTCAGCGGTGCCGCCACAGCGATAGTGCAGGCAGGAAAGACACCCGGTGTCATCACGTTCGAGGCATCTGCCAAAGGTGTGAAACCCGCAAAAATCAGTTTCGTTGTCGAGTAAGGAAACTGAAAAAGTAGCGAAGAAGAGAGAAAGATAAAGACAAGGGGAACAAAAGGCGGATGGAACATATGGGGATTTGGAAAATGGAAATATAGTGTAACTTGAATAATAACTTAAAATCAGAATTGACATGGAATCCATGAAAGCAGAGATTCAGAAAATTTTTAAAGAAAGATTCGGCGAGGGTGGCACACTCTACGCATCAGCAGGTCGCATCAACCTTATCGGCGAGCATACAGACTACAACGGGGGATTCGTATTTCCCGGTGCCATCGACAAGGTGATAATGGCTGAGATCAAGCCCAACGGCATGGAGAAGGTTCGAGTGTTTTCCATAGACATCGACGAATATGCTGAATTCGGTCTCAAGGAAGAGGACGCACCCACTCAGAGCTGGGCTCGTTATATCTTCGGAATCTGCCGCGAGATTCAGAAGCGCGGAGGAGAAGTAAAAGGATTTGACACCGTTTTTGCAGGAAATGTTCCTCTTGGTGCGGGTCTTTCATCATCGGCGGCTCTCGAGAGCTGTTTCGCATTCGCGCTCAATGATCTTTTCAACAACAACAGCATCGACAAATTCGAGCTTGCGAAGATCTGTCAGAGCACAGAACATAATTATTGTGGTGTTAACTGCGGTATCATGGACCAGTTCGCATCTGTATTCGGTCGGAAGGGAAACCTGATGCGTCTCGACTGCCGCTCAATGGAGTATGAATATTTCCCCTTCAATCCGCAGGATTACAAGCTTGTGCTCGTGGATTCGCGTGTAAAACACGAGCTTAAGGATTCTCCCTACAACAAACGCCGCGAATCATGCGAGCGCGTTGCAAAACGTCTCGGCATAGACACACTGCGCGATGCCACAATGGAGCAGCTTGACGAAATCAAGAGCGACATCACCGCTGAAGATTATTTCCGCGCGAAATTCGTAATCGAGGAGAAACAGCGCGTGCTTGATGTGTGCGACGCACTCAATGCCGGAGACTACGAGACTGTGGGCAAGAAGATGTATGAGACCCACGCAGGTCTTTCAAAAGACTATGAGGTGAGCTGCGAGGAACTCGATTTCCTCAACGATGTGGCAAAGACACTTGGTGTGACAGGCTCACGAATCATGGGCGGCGGTTTCGGAGGCTGCACAATCAATCTTGTCAAGAATGATCTCCACGATGACTTCATCAAGATCGCTGTGGAAAAATTCAGCGAGAAATATGGTCATGAGCCGAAGATCTATGATGTCGTGATTTCTGACGGCGCACGTAAAATCGAGGAGTGATCATGAAAATCACAAGCAAGAAATTTCCTTCTCCCAAGGGAGAGATCACATGGTATGAGC
>NZ_CAJMXD010000058.1:0-10897 GCF_905219685.1 Barnesiella sp. CU968 | reverse complement strand
TCAAATGAATCAGCGGAAGAAATGATTGATTTCGCTGCCATAAAATTTTTAATCAATAAAATTTAGACAAGCTCTTAGAGTATGTTTGAATTTAACACGAATTTTATGTTTTAGCATATTGAAAATACTCTTTTCATTTCTATGAAGGTTCTTTTCGGTGAATTTCATCAAGTTTCATCAGTCACATAGCACGCTATGCTCCTTCTTCAACTCGTGAAATTCCCTCGAAAACACCTCTTCATATAAATGAAAGTTAAATTCAAACACACTCTTAGAACTTCTTGTTTGCAAGTATTAAAAATTGATTATATATCTGACACGGGGGAAATTTAATCATTTTGGCATTTCTAATAAAAGAATCGATAGCATGTAAATTATAAGATTTCTTATCTTCCATACACAGGGAAATATATATGATATCTCCGTTGGGTGAGACTGTTACGCGAATTATATCGACTTTTTTCGTTGAATCCGCAAATCCTATTATTGAAGCATACAATTGTTTAATTTTGCGGCGCGATTCTCTTGCTTCTTGTTCGTATTCTGTTCCCCCGCATGAGAAATCATAAAGTTCTCGAGCTGTATAGCCGGGGTTAAGTTGTTTTGGGGTGTTGTATCTCCCTAGCTCAAATATTATGTTTTCTTTTGTTGTAAAACTAAATGATATAGTGTCGTTTGAATTTATTTTGTTTGCAGATGCGGCGCATAAATTGTCGCATTCATATTTATTCTGAGAATAAATAGATTGCGACAGCATTAAAAGAATGCATGATATTATAAGGTTGAGTTTTTTGTGGAGCATAAGAAAAATTGTTTATTGATTAAACATATTTTACTCGCCGTAGCGATGAACGCCTGGCAGATCAAGACTGGTTCTGCAAGCCGTTCAGTCCTTTCAATGAACCTTACAATTAAATTCAAAAAATTCCTTACCATCCGGATTGTGTTGTGAATAATTGTACAGGCATGGGAGAGTCTGTATGTATAGAACAAAGAAAGGAGCCGCAAGGCTCCTTTTTTCTTATCTGAATCAGGATTGATTAGTCCTGGTTGAGGTTTACGCGCTTGAACTCTACTGCCACGAGACCTTTCATCTCTTTGTCGAGATACTGACCTACTGTGAGAGTTGCGTCACGATGGTATTCCTGCTCAAGAAGAACGTTCTCCTTGTAGTATTTGTTGATACGACCGTTTACGATGTTGTCGATCATCTGCTGGGGAAGGTTTGCAGCTTTCTTCTCTGCAGCCTCTGCCATGATCTCGCGAGCTTTGGCGGCATCTTCCTCTGTGATCCAGCCTTTGGTGATGTTGGATGCAATGTGGTCGTCGCTGTCGAAGTGGTTGGGGTTGAAGCCTGCTTTCTTCAGAGCTGCCTCAACAGCCTTGCGAACCTGCTCGGTCTTGGTTTTCTCGATAGCCACGTTCTTCTCTTCCTCGATAACAGCGGCTGGAACAGCCTCGCGGTTGACGGCTACAGGATTCATTGCTGCTACCTGCATTGCAACCTCTTTGCCGACTTCTGCAGAAACACCTTCAAGGTTGAAACCTACGATAGTCGCGAGTTTGTTGCCGAGGTGGTCGTAAGCGGCTACGCTGGGAGCGGCGATGCATTCGTATGCGCCGAGTTCCATCTTTTCGCCAGTCTTGCCGATCTCGTCAGTAATGTGCTCCTCTACTGTGCGGTCATCAAGCTTGAGAGCCTTGACCTCATCGAGAGTCTTGGCGCCGGCTGCGACAGCGGCGTCGAGAATCTGTTTTGTGAGAGCGCGGAACGACTCGTTCTTTGCAACGAAGTCTGTCTCGCATTTGAGAGCCACGATAGCTGCAAAGCCTTCTTTAACAGCAGAGAGGACACATCCTTCTGAAGCCTGACGGTCTTCGCGTTTAGCGGCAACTGCCTGACCTTTCTTGCGGATGATCTCAATAGCTGCCTGGATATCGCCTTCTGTCTCTGCGAGGGCGTTCTTGCAGTCCATCATACCTGCGCCGGTCATATTGCGCAATTTTTTGATATCTTCTATACTAACTGCCATAGTAGTTTTGTTTTTATCTGATTGTGTATTTAAAAATTAAGGACTTTAAGGACCTTAAGGTCTTTAAAGTCCTTAAAGACATTTAAGGATAAGGATTAAGCCTCTGCGGCTTCCTCTTTCACTTCCTCTTTTACCTCAGCCTCTGCGGGAGCAGCTGCACGTTCTTCGTTGCGGCGCACGCGGCGACGTTTGCCGGGAGCTGAAGCTTCGCCTTCCTCTTTGTCTTCGGGAGTGTCGATTTTCTCGATCTTACGCTCCTCAAGACCCTCGTTCATAGCGGCGCAGATAGCGTCAAGGATAACCTCGATGCTCTTTGAAGCGTCGTCGTTTGCGGGGATAACGAAGTCGATGTCCTCGGGATTTGAGTTGGTGTCAACGATAGCGAACACAGGTATGCCGAGACGTTTTGCCTCTGCCACCGCGATGTGCTCTTTCATTACGTCAACCACGAAGAGAGCGGAGGGGAGACGACCGAGGTCTGCGATTGAACCGAGGTTCTTCTCGAGTTTGGCACGCTGACGAGTGATCTGAAGTTTCTCGCGCTTTGAAAGGTTGTCGAAAGTGCCGTCTTTCTCCATCTTGTCGATGGTGGTCATTTTCTTCACAGCCTTGCGGATTGTGGGGAAGTTGGTGAGCATACCGCCGGGCCAGCGTTCGATAACATAAGGCATGTTAACGGATTTTGCTTTTTCAGCGATAGTCTCTTTGGCCTGTTTCTTTGTAGCCACGAAGAGAACTTTCTTGCCGCTCTTTGCAATCTGCTTGAGAGCTGCTGCAGCCTCTTCGATTTTGGCTGCCGTTTTATAGAGGTCTATGATGTGGATACCATTGCGCTCCATGAAGATGTAGGGAGCCATTGCGGGATTCCATTTGCGTTTGAGGTGACCGAAATGACATCCTGCCTCGAGGAGCTGGTCAAATGTTGGTGTTGCCATTTGTTTTTAAGTTTGTTTACGTTCTTTTTAATACAATCCGGCAGTAGGGAACGTGTCCATCTGGCGGATTTAGATGCTAAACACAATAATATATTAACGTTTCGAGAACTGGAAGCGTTTGCGTGCTTTGGGACGTCCCGGTTTCTTACGCTCTACGGCGCGCGGGTCGCGTGTCATGAAGCCTTCCGCACGGAGAGCGGGTTTGTCTTCGGGATTGATCTTCACCAGAGCGCGGGCGATGGCGAGACGAAGAGCCTCGGACTGTCCTTTGTAACCGCCGCCGTCGAGGTGGGCGTTGATGTCGTATTTCTCAACGCAGTCGAGAGTCGCGAGCGGCTGCTTTACGATATACTGAAGAATTGAAGAGGGGAAGTATACATCCAGAGGACGTTTGTCGATAGTGATTTTACCTGTACCCTCGGTAAGATAAACTCGAGCCACGGCTGCTTTACGGCGGCCAATTGCATTTACTTTTTCCATCTTCTTTCTTATTTCATTTTATTGATGTCGATTACTGTAGCGTTCACATCGGCGAAGGGGTGCTCTGAACCGTTGTAGACATAAAGGTTGTTGAGCTGAGCCGCGCCAAGCTTGGTCTTGGGAAGCATGCCTTTCACAACTTTGATGAAGAGGGGGTGCTTGCCTGCCTTCACTGAGGCTTTCTTTGATTTTTCCATCAGGTCGGCGGGTGTGAATGAACGCTGTCCGCCGGGATAGCCTGTGTAGCGAAGATATTCGCGTTTAGTCATCTTGTCGCCGTTGAGAACGATCTTGTCGGCGTTGATGATGATTACGTTGTCGCCGCAATCAAGGTTGGGCGTGTAGCTCGGTTTGTTCTTGCCGCGAAGAATCTTTGCGACTACTGAGCAAAGACGACCGAGCACCTGGTCGGTAGCGTCTATTACCACCCAGTTCTTGACGATTGTCTCGGAGGTGGCTGAAAGTGTCTTATAGCTTAAAGTATCCACTTTTAACTTTAATGTTTAAATTAATGTTTCTAAATGCCGCGAAATCAAGCGGTTGGTCGGCCAAAACCAACTGTGCCCTCTTTTTTGGCTTACTAATTTGGATAAAATCGGCTCGCAAAATTACAAAAAAAAACGCTAACCACGAAATTGTCAGCGTTTTTTATCTATATTTATTTTGAGAGCGCGTTATAAATGCGCTCTCTCAAAAGATTTCCGTACGGTTCTATTGCCCGAAGAGGTTTTTTATAGAGCCGATTGATGAAAGCACGGAAGATGCCTCATAGGGGATGTAGACAGTCTTGTTGTCTTTGCCGGCTGTCATCTCTTTGAGTGTCTCGATATATTTCATCGCGAGCATGTACGTGGCGGGGTCTGTGTTGGTGGCTGCGACTGCCTCGGCAACCTGGCGTATCGCGTCTGCCTCTGCCTGCGCGTTGAGCACAATCGAGCGCGCCTCGCCTTCGGCGCGTAGTATCTCCGCTTGCTTGACAGCCTCCGCCTCATTTATACGCGATGCTTTCTGACCTTCCGAGCGCAGAATGAGCGATTGCTTCTCACCTTCGGCGTTGAGAATCTCCGCACGTCTGTTGCGTTCCGCCTGCATCTGCTTCTCCATTGCCACACGCACGCTCTCGGGTGGAGTGATGTCCTGAAGTTCCACACGGTTAACCTTCACTCCCCATTTGTTCGTGGCATCATCAAGGATAGACTGAAGCCTGGTGTTGATGGTGTCGCGTGAGGTCAGGGTCTCGTCAAGTTCCAGCTCGCCGATCACGTTACGCAGAGAGGTCTGCGTAAGTTTTTCGATGGCGTTGGGGAGATTGTCGATCTCGTATACAGCTTTTTTCGGGTCTGTGATCTGAAAATACAGTAGCGCGTTGATTTCAGTTGTGACATTGTCGCGGGTGATGACCTGCTGTGACGGGAAGTCATATACCTGTTCGCGGAGATCGATCACCGGAGTGGTTGTCATTCTGACCATGTGACGTCCTCCCACACCGACAGTCACATAACGCGTATAGATTGTTTTGGGGCGATCTACGAACGGGATTATGAAATTCAGACCCGGGGGCAGGACTGCGTGAAAGCGGCCAAGCCGCTCGATTACACGTGTCTCCGACTGCGGCACGACCTTCACGCCTGCAGCGATGATGGCAACTGCGATGCCGATCACAACAATCGCCAGAATAATGGAAACGATGCTCATGATGATATTGAATTTAGAATTAAAGTTTAATTCAAACCTCTCTTGGAGTTTTTTTTCTTTCCACGTCAAGGATTATGCTGTCGTAGCCTGTAACCACAACTTCTTCGCCGTCGCGGATGATGTCATTGCCGCCGGGGACGCGTACCTGCCAGCAGTCGCCGTCGATTCGCGCACGCCCCAGTTTGCCGGGACGGATCTCATTTGTGACGGTAGCCACTCTTCCCAGAAGAGCGTCCATGCCGGTGCGCGATTTGTTGCGGTTTCTGCGGCGTGCCTTCTCCTGCCATCTGTTTAGCACTGGTATCAGCAGAATATATGCTACGACCGAGACTGCCGACAGACTGACGATCTGAACCAGAAATGACACA
Source organism: Barnesiella sp. CU968 (assembly GCF_905219685.1). NCBI lineage: Bacteria > Pseudomonadati > Bacteroidota > Bacteroidia > Bacteroidales > Barnesiellaceae > Barnesiella > Barnesiella sp. CU968. Next base: position 5,386 of record NZ_CAJMXD010000058.1, on the reverse strand, counting down.
TCGGCAAGTGCGGCAGCCATAGCCGCCAGGCATCCTATCGCCAGACAGAGAGTCCATACCCACTGGAATACAATTTCCGAAATCAGTAGTAGACCGGCTATGACAAGCCATAAAACCCATAGTTCCATATAAAGTCTGTTTGTAAGGTTAGAAAAGAATCTCTTTCAATTAGAACGGCAAAAATGGCATGCTTATTGTCAGCAGATTCAGCTCTTTTCAAGCAGTATTGCCGGTGCTATGCGAAGCACATACGCCCAGGCGTCATCGTGGGTGTATGGTATTTCACCTTCGAGGATGGCTTCTTTCACGGCATCTTTTATTTCTTTGATTGCCGAGGAGGGGGGTATGTTGAAATACTGCATGATTTCATGACCGTCGACGGGCGACTTCCAGTTGCGGAGAGCGTCGGCATCGTTGATTTCGCTCATGCGTCGGCGCAAAGCCGCGAAACCTTCGAGCTGGCGGCGCACTTTCGCCGGATTCTTCGATGTGATGTCAGCCTCGGCAAGTGTCATCAGGTCTTCAAGGTCGGGACCGGCATCGGTTATGAGACGGCGCACTCCGGAATCTGACACACCTTCCTCGCCCACAGACTGCGGGCGCATATGCAGTCCTACAAGTTTTGCCACATATTTCATCTTCTCGTTCAGAGGAAGTTTCATCTGCTTGAAGACCCGGGGAATCATTTTCTCGCCGATGAAATTGTGGTTATGGAAAGTCCATCCTATTCTTGCGTCATACTTTTTGGTCACAGGTTTGCCTATGTCGTGAAGCAGCGCCGCCCAACGCAGCCATTCGTTGTCGCTCTTTGCGGCAACATTGTCGACAACCTGCAGCGTATGATAGAAATTGTCTTTATGTCCGCGTCCTTCTTTTGTCTCTACTCCTTTCAGGGCATATAACGTGGGGAATATCAGCTCGAGAAGTCCTGAGTCATCAAGAAGTCTGAAGCCGGTTGATGGAGTGCTGGAGCGCATGATTTTCGACAGTTCGTCGTTTATGCGTTCTTTGGTTATTATCGAAATGCGGTTGCGGTTGCGGCGTATCGCCTCGAAGGTCTCCGGCTCTATTGTAAAGTCAAGTTGAGAGGCGAAGCGTATCGCGCGCATCATGCGCAGAGGGTCGTCGGAGAATGTAATGTCCGGGTCGAGCGGTGTGCGGATTGTCCGGTTGTGTAGATCTACAACGCCGTTGAACGGATCTACCAGTTCTCCGAATCTGTCAGCATTTAGACAGACAGCCATGGCGTTAATCGTGAAATCGCGCCTGTTCTGGTCATCCTCAAGGGTGCCGTCTTCCACAATCGGGTTACGGGAGTCCCGACTGTATGACTCCCGGCGCGCGCCAACAAATTCCAGTTCGAGGTCTCCAGCCTTGACTTGTGCGGTGCCGTAGCTCGCGAAAACGCTGAGACCTTTTCCCCGGTTTATTTTGCCTGCCACTTCTGTGGCAAGTTCGATTCCGCTCCCCACAGTTACAAAATCAATGTCGGAGGAATGGCGTCTGAGGAAAATGTCGCGCACGTATCCGCCAACCACATAAACTTCTCTGTTCATGCTGTCGGCAATCTCTCCGATCTGTCGGAAAACGGGAAGCTTAAGATCTTCTTTGAGGTTCATTCTTGAAAGGTCAAATCTCTGTAAGTGGTTCAGGGAAAGGAGTGAGGTTTTCAAGTCCTGTCTCAGTGACAAGATATGTGTTTTCGATTCCTACCGCGCCGACATGAGGAATCACGAATTTAGGTTCGAGCGCGATTGTCATGCCAGCCTGCAGGGGTTCGTGGTTGCGTTCCATCACGACCGGCATCTCGTTAAGCTCGATACCCACGCCGTGACCGATGAATCCGGCTTTGTGCGCATGTCCCATGAAATATTCGTGCAGGTTCTCGGCGCGTGCCATCTCTACGGCTGCGACGTACATGTCGGAGACCGGCAATCCGGCGCGACCGATCTCTTCGAGCCGATGCAGGATACGGCATGAGCAGTCGTGTGCTCTGACGGCAAGTTCCGATACTTCCCCGATGCTCCAGCAGCGGGTCATGTCGGTCTGGTAGCCGTTGAATCCACCGTTCATGTCTACCATGACGGTTGTGCCCGGTTTCATTGTCATTCCGTCGGCACCTACCGGCAGCGACGGGTCTGCGCCTTCGCCTCCCATCGAGAAATCGTAGGGTGAGGGATTGTCGGCATTGTCACCGCATATCACCGAACCGAGATTCAGTTCCATTCGGCTGCCGGCAGTGCGGAGAATGCCAAGGCATCCTTCAAGGCGAAGCACTCTCTCTATCTCTATCTGAAACTCCAGATCGGTCATTCCCTCGCGGTAGCAGTGGTGCACCCGCGAATATGCGGCTGCCTGATGCGCTCCGTCCTCGCGCATCTTTTCGACTTCGTATGGAGTCTTGGTCATGCGGGCACGTCGCAGCGGCATCGAAGCATCCGCTATTTCCGAATTGGAGAAGCATTTTTTTAACCTTTCGACATCGGAATAGAGCATATCGCTGAATTCCACGCCGAGACGCCGAGGCAGTCCGTAACCGTCTTCTTCGAGTCTTCCGGCGATCTGCTCCGGTTTGCGGATGGGTATGCAGTAATCCGTGTTGTCTGCATAGCTCGGGGGAATGAGGAAAAAGAGAGGTGCCCGGTCGTGTGTTACATATACGTATCCGCGGAAAATGCATCCGCTAATGTAAAGCATGTTGGCTGATGAAGCTATAATGATAGCGTCAAGATTGTCGGAAAGCATCTCCTTGCGTACTTTTTCAAGCCGCAGGTCAAGTTCCCGGTGCAGGTCGGAGGTGAGGAATGGAATATGCATAATGTCTATTGTTTAGAGAAAAGAGGGGGAAAGAGCGAAGGGCGCCGGTTGCCGTGAAGCGAAAGTGAAAGCCCTATGTTGCGCAGACCCCGAGTGTTTTCGAGAGGGGAGAGTGAGGTGATGCCTACAATGTATCCGTCGGTAAGCGCGAAATTCCTTCTCAAGGTATCGGACACTTCATATAGATAAACGCTTTTATGCCCCAATGGTTTCCCATCCTTATCGCGTAGGCGCACCGAGACTTGGCGAGTTTCAATTTCCCCGTTTTCGTCTTCCTCGGTTATTTCAAGAGGAATTACGGAGGAAGCGTCTGCCGGAGAATATCTGAGTGTAAGTATAAGGTCGAAGCGGTCGGCAGGAGAGAGCACGGAATCCATTGGCCATGGGAAGAATGGAATGACACATACCGGATCCCACCCTTCGCGGTCGAAAGTGGCGAAATCGGCATACACCACGTCATCTACTCTGCGGCATGAGCCGCAGAGTAGAATCAGGCATGCCATAGAAAAGACACATATGTTTCTTGCGCGGTTGTATACCCTCATTCTTGCGCGGTGTTATCCTTTGTTTTCAGCCTGAGTCTGCGCTCCGGCTTGGTCTGGTCTCCCTTTTTTGTTGTTTCGGTTTCCCTTGTTGCGAGGCTGACGGTTTCTGTCGCCGGTTTTCTCAGCGTTTTTCGGACGGTTATCGTTTTTGTCCGCCTGTTTCGGGGCATTCCCCCCTTTATGCGCGTTTCCTTTCTGTTGTCTGTCTGCATCCTGGGGAGCACGACGGCGTTTTCTGCGTTTCGAATTGTCGAAACGTGTAAGGCTTTCCTGCTCCACAAGATCCACGTAAACAGGTTTCTCCTTGCTCTTGTCGTCAGCCTCGTCAAGAGAGTCCACCTTGATTCCCTGTCGGTTGAGCGCGATTATCTCGAAAGCCCGTGAGGCATCGATTGTCACAAGGTTCGCCGGTATCGACTTGTCGGTAGAATATGTTATCTTGCGGGCGAGTATGTCCGGCTTGAAATAATAGTACGTACCGTCTTTGGTTTCAAGAGTGATATCTTTCGGCGGGAGTTTCTTCTGCGCCTCGCTGTAGGAATCTATTTCAAAATTCAGGCAGCATTTGAGTTTGGCGCATTGTCCGGCAAGTTTCTGCGGGTTCATTGAAAGATCCTGCACCCTTGCCGCACCGGTGCCTACCGACACGAAGTGAGTCATCCAGCTTGAGCAGCAAAGCGGACGGCCGCAGGGACCGATGCCTCCGATGCGTCCCGCCTCCTGTCGCGCACCGATCTGTTTCATCTCGATGCGCACTTTGAAAGTGTCGGCGAGTATCCTGATAAGTTTTCGGAAGTCAACGCGTTCGTCAGCGATGTAGTAGAATATTGCCTTTCCGCCGTCTCCCTGATACTCGACATCTCCGATTTTCATGTTGAGCCCAAGCTCTTCGGCAATCTTTCGCGAGCGGATCATCGTGTCTTCCTCACGGTCGGCAGCCTCGGCAGCTTTCTCAAGGTCGTTCTGCGTGGCTATGCGAAAAACCTTCTTCAGTTCGGTTTCCGAATTGATATTGGCTTTCTTCATCTGAAGGCGCACAAGACGTCCGATCATGCTTACCCTGCCGACGTCATGTCCCGGGGCACCTTCCACCGCCACCATGTCTCCGATTTTCAGGTCGAGCCTGTTAGGATTTGTGTAGAATCCCATGCGGGTATTCTTGAACACAACCTCCACTACATCGAAATCATTGCCCGAGGATATGCCGTCGAGCCAATTGGTGGCGAAGAGTTTCCCTCGCGGGCATCGGCTGCCGCAGCAACTTTTTTTATTCTCTGTCTCCACGGCTCAATGTCATTTTGCAAAACTGATGGCTCTTGTCTCGCGGATAACGGTGATTTTCACCTGTCCCGGATATGTGAGCTCGTCCTGAATCTTCTTGGCGATTTCCGCAGAGAGCTTTTCGGTCTCTGCGTCAGTAATCTTGTCAGCGCCTACAATCACTCGCAACTCGCGGCCTGCCTGGATGGCGTATGTCTTCACAACACCGGGATAAGAGAGCGCAAGTTGCTCAAGGTCGTTGAGACGTTTGATGTATGCCTCCACTATTTCACGGCGTGCGCCGGGGCGTGCACCTGATATGGCGTCGCAGACCTGCACTATCGGAGCAAGAAGGGAAGTCATCTCCACTTCCTCATGATGCGCGCCTATGGCATTGCATATCTCCGGCTTCTCCTTGAATTTTTCTGCAAGCTTCATGCCGAAAAGCGCGTGGGGGAGTTCCGGCTCGTCATCGGGCACCTTGCCTATGTCATGCAACAGACCTGCACGGCGTGCTTTCTTGGGATTGAGACCAAGCTCGGAAGCCATGACGGCGCAGAGGTTTGCTGTCTCACGGGAGTGCTGAAGAAGGTTCTGTCCGTAAGAAGAGCGGTATTTCATCTTACCGACCATGCGGATAAGTTCCGGGTGAAGACCATGTATGCCGAGGTCTATTGCCGTGCGTTTCCCGGTCTCAATAATCTCCTCTTCTACCTGTTTTTTTACTTTTGCCACGACTTCCTCGATGCGTGCCGGATGTATGG
>NZ_CAJMXD010000057.1:0-11023 GCF_905219685.1 Barnesiella sp. CU968 | reverse complement strand
GGTCACCTCCGTTCTCACTGAGGAAATATGCATAATTATTGAGAGCCAGAGTGTTGTCGGGATATAAGGTCAGGGCGTTATCATAAGCCTTGAAAGCCTCATCGAGTCTCTTCTGACCGTAATGGCAGTCGCCGATGCTGGTGAATATCTGGGAAAGCCGCTGGAGATCGTCGTATTGTATGGACGCCGGAATGTTTTGGGCGGCAAGTGCAGTGTCAAGTGGCAGCGATGGCGCTATGTCGCGCAGTATGTCGCGGTATGCCTCTATTGCCGTGTCGAAATCGTCAGCCATCTGTGCGGCAGAGGCATATAGCACCATCAGGTTTCGCGAAGGTGTCATATGAGCCTCCAGCTCTCGGTATGTCTTCACCGCATCATCCGCACGGTCATCAGCCATCATGTAAGTCATCAGTTGTCCGCGGTATTTCTCTTCCGAAGGCGAGAGGTCAATGGCATAACCAATCTGTTCGCAGGCTTCCTTGAAATTGCCTTTAGCGGCAGAATAGCGCGCGGCGAGGTCAAGGACATCCGGTTCGTAGGGATATTGTTCGCTGAGCACGCTGAAAAGATGGTCGCCGCGAGCGGTGTCCTGTTTGTCGGTGAGGAGTTTCTGGAGATATTCCTCCAGCATCATAAGCTTTTGTCCGAGGTCGAAATCTTCGGACAGAAGTGCCTCGTATGTCTTGGAATCATACATTGCCGAATCACCCTGTTGGCGGTAATAATTCGCAAGAGCGAGTTTTGCCGCCCCGTAATCGGGGTTCAGTTTCTCCGCCTTTTCATAATAAGCGAATGTTGAATCCGGCTCGTTTGCCATCTCGAACAGATTTCCTTTCAATATGCTGTAAGCCGGTTCCGCAGGGTTGAACTCCACGAGAGCAGAGGCTTCCGCAAGGGCGCCGACGGTGTCGCGGCGGGAGAGATGGAAGGAAATCTTCTTGATTGTGACCTGCGGATTCATCCCCTCGATAGTCTCGTAGCGAGACAAAGCGTCAAGAGCCTTGTCTACGTTTCCGTCTGCCATATAAGCCTCGGAGAGATGTATCAGCGTGGAGGAGAGGTCGGGACGCAACCGCGCTGTGCGTTCAAAAACGCGTATAGCCTCTTTCAGCGAATCTACTCGTGCGGCGATATATGCATAATACAGAGCCTCGTTGTATTCATCCGGATATTTGTCTACGAAAGGGCGCATCAGCGCGAGGGAACGGGCAAGTTCCGGGCGGCTCTGCAAAGTGTCGGATTCGGCGGCGAGGCGCTGAGTGCCGTAAGCTGAAGCCGCTTCTGTATAAGAGGGGTCTATTGCCGCCGCCCGCCTGTAATATTCATATGCTGCCGCCGGCTCGTCGTCCATCTGTCGGCGCAACCCTTCGAGATAATAGTATCTTGCCTTCTGGCGTTGCGGGGTGAGGTCATTGTGTGCGGATGAGGTGGCGGCGGTTACAGCTGCAACCGTCGCGAGCAGAGCCGCGGCAACGAGGATTATGTGTATGAGACGTGTGTTCATATGTCAGTTTTTGCCTGTGTGTCCGAAACCGCCGTCTTCACGTTCGGTGCGGTCCAGGCGCTCCGCCGGTTCCCATTCGACGCGGGTGTATTTTTTTATGACCATCTGCGCGATACGGTCGCCATCGTTGACAGTGAAATCGTTTTCCCCGAGGTTTATGAGAATAATGCCTATCTCACCTCTGTAGTCGGCGTCGACGGTGCCCGGAGAATTGACAATGGATATTCCGTAATTCAGAGCCAGTCCGGAACGCGGTCGTATCTGGCATTCGTAGCCGGAGGGGAGTTGCATGTAGAGTCCGGTGGGTATGAGAGCCCTCTGCATCGGACGCAAAGTTACGGAACCCTCCGGGAGGAAAGCCCTGATGTCCATGCCCGCCGCCTCGAAAGTGCCGTATGCTGGAAGCGGGTGGTGGCTTTTGTTTATAATCTTCACTTTAATTTTTTCCATATAGCTTAGTTGTCGGATATTAAAAATAGTGGCTGCCCATATAAAGATAACGGACAGCCACTGTTTTTGTTGAATTTCGGGTTAGCCCTCTTCGATAGCGTCGTTGGGGCAAACAGATGCGCAGCTGCCGCAGCTGATGCAAGTATCGGGATCGATCTTGTAGATATCGCCCTCAGAGATAGCCTCTACGGGGCAAACGGGAAGACATGTGCCGCAAGCGATACATCTGTCAGTAATTACGTAAGCCATAGTTGTAAATATTATAAAGTTTTTGATTATACCATGCAAATTTACCACATTCTATTTATTCTCCCAAATAATTAGCCGAAAATTTGCTAAATTTGCATCGTGCGGCAAGGAGCCGCATCCGCATGTGTCTTGTATGCGGAGAGAAATGAAATAAATCGGGAAATATGAATCCACTGATATCGGTTGTGACAATAACCTACAACGCCGCCGACACCATAGGCGTGACAATGGCTTCTGTGGCTGCGCAGAGCTGCCGCGATTACGAGCATGTGGTGATAGACGGCGCCTCGCGTGACGCGACGCTCGAAATAGCGCGGGGTTACGCGGGAGTGAGAATACTGAGCGAGCCGGACCGTGGTCTTTATGATGCCATGAACAAAGGCTTGCGCATGGCTCGCGGCAAGTATGTGCTGTTTCTGAATTCAGGCGACACTTTCCATTCGCCGGAGACTCTTGAGGCGTACGCGCGTCGGGCGAGGCTCGGAGATGATATCATATATGGTGATACGGTGATTGTGGACAGCGAAAGACGCGTTTTGGGTCCGAGACATTATTCCGTGCCGGAAAGACTGACTGCCGGGAGTTTCGCGAAGGGGATGCTCATATGTCATCAGGCGTTTATGGTCAGGAAGGGGATAGCTCCGGATTATGACCTCACTTACCGGTTCTCGGCTGATTATGACTGGACAATACGCTGCATAAAGAATGCCGACGAATCGAGATGCACGAATCTCGGGACGGTTACAATAGATTATCTCTCCGACGGGCTTACAGACCGCAACAAACTGAAATCTCTGCGCGAACGCTACCGCGTGATGGCAAGACATTACGGGCATCTCCGGGCATTGCGACGGCATGCCGCGCTTGTGGCGGGAAAGGTTTTTGGAAAGCGATGAAAAATTCTCTGACCGCAAAGGTGCTGAAGGTTATCGGGGTGTTTTCGGGAGCGGAAGCATTCGGGATCATATGCTCTGTGGTCAAGATGAAACTTGTTGCTATGTGGCTGAGTGCCACCGGTGTGGGACTTTTCGGACTTTTCGGCACAACGGTCGATGCCGTCTCCATCATCACCGGTCTCGGACTGCGGCAGAGTGGAGTGCGTGAGGTTGCCAAATGCCGCCATTCGGAGGGGGCGTTGCGGCGTATTGCCGCAAGACTCAGAGGGTGGTGCATGTTGTCGGGAGTGGCGGGGGCGCTTGTGCTGAGTTTTCTGGCTCCATTGCTCTCTCTCTGGCTTTTCGGCGATTACGGCTATTGGTGGCAGTTCATGATACTTGGTGGCGCGTTGCTGCTCAATTCCCTGACGGGGGGTGAGCAGGCGATACTGCAGGGTACCGGAGGATTCCGGCGGCTTGCAAAGGCGGCGGCAAGCGGAACGGCGGCGGGTCTGGCAATCTCGATTCCTATGTTCCGCTGGCTCGGAGACATGAGTGTGGCACTCTCGTTTCTTGTGTATTCGCTGTCAATCCTGTTTTTTCTTTTCGTATACCGCGACAGAAGCATACCCTGGCGTGTGGCAGGAAGAAAAGAGCTTGGAGAGGGTGCCGGTTTTGTCAGACTGGGGGGGTATATTGCCCTTGCCACGTTCGTAACCAACCTGGCGCATATGGTTTTCATGTCGTGGCTTAACCGAGAGACTTCCACTGCGGAGGTAGGTTATTTCCAGGCGGGAAACACGCTTGTGTTCCGCTACACGTCGCTGATATTCGGGGCTGTAGGACTGGAGTTCTATCCGCGCATGGCTGCCAACAGCCATTCACCCCGCAGGATGTATCTTTTTGTGAGTCATGAAATCTCGCTGCTGCTTAAAATTTTCACCCCCATGCTTCTTCTTTTCCTTCTTTTCAGGAGGTGGATAGTCGAGATTCTATACACTGCTGATTTCGAAGTGATTCTGCCTTTTGTCACAATTGCCATATTTACGATAATACTGCGTTCTGTGTCAACATGCATGGCGTTCTCCATCATAGCCAAGGGGGAGGGGAAGACATATCTTCTTACCGAAGGAATAGATGCGGTGATCGGTGTGTGTCTCAATATATGGTTTTATACCCGTTACGGTCTTGCCGGCATAGGATTCGCACAGGTGATCTGGTATGGCGTATATACCATCATGACAGGGGTGATATATTTCGTCAGGTATCGCCTCAGACTCGGCAAAGAAGCCGTGATTGCTGTCGCGGTTTCTTTCGCAACAGGTGTCGCCGCTGTTGCCGCCGCCTGGAGGGGATGGCTTATTCTATGATTACATCAGCTTTGATATAGGGACGCACATTTACATAGAGCACTGAGGAGTAATTCGATGTGGAATCCAGAAATATGTCGGAACCTGACGAGAAGTCAAGCACGCGAGGCTGCATCTTGCGGCTGATGGCTGAAGGGAGAATGGTTTTCTCCACTACAAAATCGCGGGGACACGAGGCGGAGCGTATGCATACCCAGCTTTGGTCGCCGACTTTTATGACCGCGTTGGTGTCTTTCAGACAGTCCATATCTTTCATGACTTCAGGATAAATCACGAGAAACGGCTTTGACGGATTTTTCTGGCGAAGTCGGTTGGTGTAGGTGTTGCGTCGTTGGGCGGTTTCGGTTCTGTTGAAAAGAAAGAGATTGTCTTTCAGATATATGGTTCCTGATTCGGAACGGTCATATTCTCTGAAAATGGTTCGTGTCTTGAGATTCTGCATGTGTATGTTGAATGCCTGGAATGCCATGACAGCAATAGCTACGGCTGTACCTGCAGCAAGTAACCCGGTGTCTGTTCTTTTTCCCGCCACGCAGCCTACCGAGAGAAGGACAAAACACAGGTCATAAGGTATTATGCCTCTTCCGAAATTCTTTAAAAACAGATTGAACACTAATGAAGTCGCAGCCATGACAATCAGGAATCTCATGCGTGGCTGAGATAAAAATTCTTTCAAGTGCCCTTTGTTGTGGAAAAGGAATATTATAAGGAAAACAGCCGGAAACCAGATCAATGCGGGCAGCTGCTCGAAAGTATTCAGCAAGGAGCCTTCTACAGCCCGGTGCTGACTCATTCTCCAGAAATTGCCGGGCGCGAATATAGATGTGAGGGCACCTGCTGCGAATGACAGCGACAGACACCATTCCTTGCAGGTGAATCTTCCCCTGCGCATGGCAAGGCAATACAGCAGAGCACCCCCCGCAGGTATTGAAAAACCTTCGTGCATCTCTCCTGTGAGGAAGCTGAATATCATCAGAAGCACCAGGCCGACAGACGTTTCTTTCTTTTGAGAGAAAAAGCATCTAAGCCATATCAGCAGAGCACATGCCGTCCATACGTAATTTATCTGGAATGGAGGAGTGAAAGGGAGAGTGAAAAACAACAGTATCGCGAGTATAGCTGCCAAAGAGGATGTGCGGAAGTCTTTTGCATTGTTGCTGAAACGGGTGATGCAGAATACAAGAGCCATCCAGGCAAAAGCATTGATGACCGCGAACCAAGGCTTGGATAGAAGACCGCAGAATATCTGTACAATGAAGTGTGCCACAAACCTCCCGTTGGAGTTGGAATAATGGTTTATCTGCGATTCCCATATATCCCGGAGTGTGGCTATCGGCGTGAACGATTCATCTTCTCCGGATCCGGGTATGTAAAACGAATATGCGATCGCATCGTCATTCCATTCGCTAAGGATCGCGAAAACGAATGCCACCGCGCCTACTGCCAGATAAGGAATATAAGTTTTGAATAATTTCATTTTTTCTTGGTTTTTTCAATCTGTCTGAAGTAATCGCCTCTCTGAATGGAATCTGCAATATCGTATGCTCTCTTTTGTCTTGAAATTTCAGAAGGCGAGGCGTTTCCCCTTGTCTTGCCCTGCTGGGTGACTGAGGAAGAGAGCTGGGGGTCAAGCAAAGAGCGGTCAATGCCGTGATAGGGTTCGTTGTTCCGGTTCAGAATGTGCAGAATGGTTGGGAATACGTTTACCTGACCGGCAGGCGCGTCCACTTTTTGCGTGTGACTGGTGTTCAGGGCGATAAATGCCATAGGGAGAAAATCCTGACGGTTGTTGTCGCCGTCTTTGAATACTTTTTTGTTCTTCGCAATTCCCTGAGAGTGGTCGGAGACTATGAATATTACAGTGTCATCGTATTTATTCATCGATTTCAGCTTGTTTATGAAATCTCCCAGTGAACGGTCGAAATAATGGGTGATGTTGTAATAATTTCTTTCGTTCTCTTCAAGAGAATCGGTCTTCAGCCATTCTTCGGTCGGTACCGCTTTCTCTTTAAACGGCACATGCATAGAGAATGTCACCAGTTCAAGGAGAAAGGGTTCTTCAAGTCTGCTTATGATTTCTATGCCGAGATCCATCATGGCGGCATCGCGCCCCTTTTCTTCTGCCGCTTTTTCGTAATCATGGATATTGAGAATCTCTTCAAATCCATAACCTTCGTATGCGCCCGTCTGATTCCATGTGGCGCCGTTGTCTCCGAAAATGACCGTAGGTTTTTTTCTGGCGAGAATGCGTGGAAGGGAAGGATATATGTTTCTGTCGCCAAACAGCATCGAAGAGACACCTTTGTCAAGAGGGAGAAGCCCGGTGTTTGTGAGCAATTGACCGTCGTTTGAACATCCTTCTTTTACCTGAGGCACTATATTCAACGCAGAGACTGTGTTTTCCGCATTTACCAGGGCATTCATCACGGGGGTGATCTCATTGCCGTTGATTTTATGGAAAATCACATCGGAATTAAATGATTCCACTAAGATTATCACGACATTCTTGTCTTTGTTTGCCGAAAAATCAGGAGTTCCGGGAATTTCGGGAATATCTGCCATGAAATCTGAGATTTTTCTCAGATCTGTTTCGTTCAGTTCAATATAATGTCTGGAAACGATGTCTTTGCCGATTTCAACCACGGCTTCTAAAAAATACATGCATAGCCCTTCACTGCAAAAGGTGTATTTGACAGTATGCTTGTTGAAACAGAACCTTTCCAGAAGTATGTCTGTCAGGGTATCGTCAGGGAATAAGTCTTCCTGCCATTTTTTTGTGGTTATGCCGAATGCGAGCTGAGACAGGGCAAAGGCGGATAAAGACATGCACACGGCAAGCACCCTCTGCTTTCCGGAGAAGTTCATTTCGGTTCTCATGTGTTTCCTGCAGACAAAGAGATATAGCAACGTGCAGGCTGCGGGGATAAGAATGTAGAATATGTCGGTAATCCTGACAAGAGCCTTGACGGAATTGACCAGGTCTGCGTTTATATTTGAAGTCAGCCTGTAAAACGTGACCGATATGAATTCACCCCAGAATCTGCAATGCCATGCGTTAAAAAGGAAGAAGACTGAGACAAGCCATATTATGACCAGAATGATCCATTCCCTTTTTTGAGGAAGAAACCAGTAAATGATAAACAGGGCGGCGATGTCTCCGATTCCTTTTGCTATGGTCACGATATACTTGTTGCCTATTCCGCCGATGTCCTCTGTGAACAGAAGCCATTCTGCGAGAAATAGCAGGAAACAGGTGGTAAAGAACAAGACCGAATAAAGATGCGCCTTTATTACTTTGCCGAGTCTGGAGTCTTTTATATTCATGATGAGTGTTATATTATTTTTCGCCTCTGTCGCGGTCGACGGGTGAGTATAGAAAGAGCTTTTTATCATGGATGACGAACTGCTGTTCGATATATTCGATGCCGTTGCGTCTGATCATTGTGCGTGGAAACATCTCGAAAATTCTGTCGGTATACCTTCCTGGAAGAGGTGCGTCCGAGATTATGCGGTTTCCGAAGCAACGTGTGCCGGCGAAGGAATGCCAGTCTGTGCCGTGTGCGCTTTCGGGCAGGATGACAGGCTCTTTGCCGTTGCCGTAATGTTTTGCCATCCTGTAGCGGTAATATGTGTCGTCTTCATCGGGGACTCCGTGTGTCTTTCGAAGAATATACCATGGCAACTGTGGCTCGTCGGCATAATCCATGAATATTATTCCGTCGGGGGAGTTTCTGTAAATCCCGATTGCCTTTGCAGATTCATTCCCCGTTTTTATCTGGAAACAGACTACTGCGGAATAGTGAGCCACAATGAGAATGGAAAGCACTGCGGTTGCTGCTGTCTGTGCCTTTTTCGGAACAGACAGCAACGTGACGGGAGTCCGGAACAGTGCTATCAAAGCGAATGTCTGGGCAAACCATCCGGTCCTTCCTCCGTATTGGCTGAGCAGCATGAAGCAGGTGGAGAGTATGGCGGCTGTCGCGAATATAAGCCATGGAGAGCGGACAAGCGCCGGTGTCTGTTGCCTTCTTCCGGCGAATGTGACAACAGTGGCCGCAAGCAGAATCAGCACATATCCTGCCGACAGGAGCAGCATCTCTACCGGATGCTCGGGCTGAAGCATGAAGCCGATTCTTGAATATGAGGCGGGAGAAGTGAGTGTGAATATTCCACCCGAAATGAAGGCTATGGACATCAGCCGAGAGGATAGCGTCATCCCGGTGAACGCTTTTCGCGATACAATGAAATAGAGTGTCATTCCGACGGCAAGAGGGAAACCGCAAGCTTCATGCATTGCCGCCGCCACAAAACAGAAAGGAATGGCAGCCCATTTTAAGACAGGAATCCGGATCCGGCTGCTGTTGAAGATGATGAGCAGTGCGGACAATGCGAATGCCGTGCTCCATACATAATTGTATGAGGTGCAATATTCCATCCATAGCGCGTCCCACCGGAAGGTGAATGCAATGAGAGATATGATTGTTACTGCCGCCAGTGCGTTTTCCTTTGCCTTTCTGCCGCATGAGAGAATGACGGTTAAGAACATCAGTGAAGTCATCAGACCGTTTGTCGTGGCGCGCAGCCATACTGGCATGTAGTATAACCCTATGGGATTGAGCATGTCTGCCATGCGTGCGTTGTTCCATATCCAGTGACGGTACATAGAGCGGGGAAGCGCATACAAGCAGTCGTTCTGTTCTGCGAATGTATGGCGGAAGCCGAGGTCATCGCCAATCAACGGGGTGTGGAATCCCATAACAATGTATGCTGTTCCGATAAGTATTATCAGAATAGCTGCAACAGGCATGATGACATACCTGTGTTTCAATGGTATCGTGGTCGCAGTCGTACCGGACAGGCTCTGGTTAATTAGAGAACGCTCCATTCAGCCATGATTTTAAGTAACGGAATGTGGAGATGCCGTTGTTGTTTTTTATGTTTCTTAAGGCGTGGACAAGCATTCTGAGCGGCCAGCTTGCGGGGTGGATGTGAGTGAACACGGCTCCTTTGGCTGTGATTAGCGCCGGGTCGGCATAGAGTCTTGCTGATGTCGAGAGGTCATCGTGGCGTGCTATGTCAAACGGGATGTAGCGTCCGCTGAGTCCGGCGCGGAGGGCGTCGTAAATGAAAATATCCTCTTCGCCGGCGATGAATCGCGCACCGATTCCGAAATTTTCGTTGAAACGGATTTTCCCTGCAACGCTGTCCCTGCGGAAAGCTATCTCTATTGATGAGGCGTAATAGCCTTTTGGGGGAGAGTCAAGAGGAAAGGGACGGTCGGGATAAGTCTTCGCCTCTGAGGCGGATGCGTATCGGAAAGTTAGAATGTCTTCTTCGGGGTTTTCATCGAAGTGGCGGATTATGCCTTGCAGATTGTCGGCATTATAGATGACGTCATCGTCGGAAATCAGACACAGGGGTGCCGAGGCTGCCTCTATGGCGGCGTTGCGGTTGCGCGAGAGACCGCGTGTGTCGCTCTTGATTATGCGGAAGTCGGGACGCTGCAACGCCTCCGGCACGGGAAGGTCACCCTCCGGCAACTGCCAGCTGACCAGATATTCGACCTGACAGACCTGCGGATGGCAGGCTGCCGCCACGCGGCGGATGCCTTCGCCTCCGAGCGTGCAGATCAACACCTGGAGCCTTATGTCTTGATTCGGGGTTTCCATTTGCCTGCAAAAATAGCAATTTATTTCGAATTTCGTGTAATCGGGCAGAGCCCGATTTGCAGTGCAGGTTTTACAAGCCTGCTTTGACCGGGGAGAGGGCCTGGAAAGCCCTCTCCCCGCCGAGTCTGCGGACCAGAGGCGCAGCACCGGGCAATGCGGACCGGAAGCGCGGCGGGGCGCCGAGCAATGCGGACCGGAGGCGCGGCGGGGCGCCGAGCACTGAAGAGCCGGCAGTGCCGGCTTTAACCCACACTACAAAGGCGGCTTCGGAGAAAGAGGGCCGACACGGAGGGAACCCGCGGCAGCGGGGGTGGCGGCGAGTGCCGCGATTTGCCTCGCTGTGGCGTTCAGCTCCAGAGCACGGTTGCGCGTAAGAGGAATTTTACTGGTTTCGTAGACAAGAGGGGCAATCTGGAGCAGACGCCCTTCGAGGCAAAGGTCGAAGGCGGTGCCGGAGGGTTTGTATCGCTCCGGGAAGCCGTTGTCGAGAATCTCGATTATCCGCCCTCCTGATTCGAGGGTGGCTTTCCTGATCTCTTTTTCCGGTTTGCTGATGAAGGGTGATATAAGTGCTTTACAACTCCTTGCGGCTTCTTCCCAGCCGGCTTTGAGCCGGGAGAGGTGTTCGGTGGTGTAGCGCCGGCTTATGATCACAGGCTCGGGGTGGATGTCTTTGAGAAGCAGGATGTTCCCGAATGCGGCGTAGTGCTCGCCGTTGATTGTTATTCTGACGGGTGAACTGAAATATTCAGGATGTTGCTTGCGGAGGAGGTAACGGCGCGGGTTGTCGTCGAGGTAGCGTCGCTCTGTCTCGAGCATTGAGTCGTTGCGGATGATTCTGTCGTGGTAGTTGTCTTCGAATATGTGGAGGGGATTGCCGTCGGTGTCGACGGGGTAGCCGGGAAG
>NZ_CAJMXD010000056.1:0-11141 GCF_905219685.1 Barnesiella sp. CU968 | reverse complement strand
TACCAAAAGTGGATATTTGCTATTGTTCCGCATGGCACTGGTAACGCTCTTGCCTTTAGCAGTAGGAAGCTTAAACGAATTTGTTTTATTTGTCACATTCTGAATATCATTCCATTTAAATTGTGAAACTTTTGCAAGAGCAGTGTTAATCCAACCCATCTTTGTATATATCTGAATCACAGAGCAGTCGTTTATAGGGACTATTCCCTCTGATCCGTACAATCCCAAACAGATAAGATCATTTTCAGTGGATAGCGCAAGAGAATATTCCGCGATATCAGGGAGCTGAAGCATAATACCCCCTCCAATAGGGTTGTCTCCTCCATAAGAAAGCTTACCATCATTGGGACTGAGGGAAATCGCTCCCGTCCAGGAGCCCTCTTCTCCTTGTTTACCTTCCGCATTATATCCTTTGAGATTGCCATCAAGCGTAGGCTNTTCAAATTCTCCGTTTGAATTCTCCCAAGTAGCTGATAAAAGGATAATTTTTTTTCCTTCATTTTCGAAACCGCAATATTTTTCGAGTTTCTCCTGAGTGTCAAACCAGAGCCAACCGTCGGCATCGCAGTCGGCAGGGTCGAAATAGTTATAGGTCTGTTGCGCGTTGGCAATGGATACTGCGGTCAATGCCGCCAGTGTAAGTAAAACTTTTTTCATATTATTCTAAATTAAAGGGGTTAAAATCTTTAAAATCCTTAGGGTCCTTAGGGTCTCTAAAGTCTTTAAAGTCTCTAAGGTCTTTTGGGTCTTTAGGGTCTTTAGGGTCTTTAGTGTCTCTAAGGTCCTTAAAGTCCTTAATGACCCTAAAGACCTTAAAGTCCTTAAAGACCCTAAAGTCTTTATTACATTTCCTTCCATCCAGGATTCTGCTCCAAGCCATGATAGCGCACGTCATCCCAATCGAGAGGGAGATAATACTGCTGTGCGCGGAAATACCTGACCACGGTGTTGCGACCGTTGACTGTCGGATTGGAAATCTTCTTGCTGCCGTCTTCATTATATACGATCTTCACTCCGAAAAGCGGATTTGTAGAACCGGTCATCTTCTCTTCGGCAATGTTGTATCTGAGCAAGTCCCAATAGGTGGTTTTCTCAAAAGCGAGTTCCACGCGACGCTCATTCATTATGTCATCCCAGGTCACGGATTCAAGTTCGGGCATATGCACACGTCGACGTATCCTATTTACTTTCTCAAGGGCATCGCCAGTGCGACCTTTCTTGAAATCAATCTCAGCATAATCAAGAAGAAGTTCCGCATAGCGCCACAGTATACAATTCTGCGAAGAGGCATAAGTGTCGTCTGTGTTTATAGCCTGACTTTCACGAAGGAATTTTGCCATNTAATATCCGGTGCGGCTCACGGCTGCAGTCGTGGACGTTCCGTAAGGCGTGAGATCTTCTCCCGCCACTTCCTTACCATCCTGCACAGTGTAGTGAAGATCCATCGTATGCCCTTTCCACTGCGCTCCATCATAGAGAATATTGGCATAGAAACGGAAGTCGCGACCTTCATATGGATTATTCTTGTCATATTCAGACCCCGCTTCGTTGATTCTCTTACCGTTCGCCATACGATATTCGTCCACATGGTTTTGAGTCGGATTGTATGCAGCAGTAGTTCCTCCGAAAGAAGATGCGGCAGCATCCCTGTCGAGTTTATGTCCGTTGGCACTGGCAAAATTACCGTCATTGGCATGCTGCACTTCCCATATCGACTCCTTGGAATTTTTTGTAAGGAATATGTTGCGGTATTCAGCCACCACTCCGTCACGGTCTGTAGCCATGATCGGAATAAGGTCATATTGGTTAGTGGCTATGACACGATCATATTCAGCCGCAGCAAGGTCCAGAAGCTCCATGGAGCGGTTATCCGGGAAACCGAGAAACCCTTTTTCCTGATTCTGGAAATGGTCGCCTGCAGCCCAGAAATAAGTCTTCGCCTTTAGCATATAACACACACCCTTTGTAGGGCGACCGACATCCGACGCCGAGTTGGACACAGATAAAAGTTTGGATGCCTCCTCCGCCTCTTTGGTTATGAACTCCACCATCTCCTCGTATGTGGCACGCGGGAATTTAACATCATCCACCAATGGGTCATAGGGGCGGGTTATTATCATGGTTCCCCCGAAAGAACGGAGCATCAGATAATAATAATATGCACGGAAGAAATGCGCTTCGCCAAGAACCCTGTCTTTAACGGAAGGCGTAAGCTTATCCTGATTCTCCAGAAGAATATTTATTGAATTGATCTGAGTGTAATATCTCAGCCAGTCTGTCTTGCCACGGGTCGTTATATCCTGCGCCATGCTCTTGAGGATGTTGCCGTAGTCACCATTATACCAGTCACGCTTGCCCACTGTAAGTTGATCTCCATACCATGGTTCATACTCCGCACCGAGACCTTTCATTATGGTGGTCACATATGTATAGAAACCGCGATCCATATTACGGTACCATGGCAATACATATTCGTCAAGCAGCAGGGGGTCTTCCCAGATCACTTCGGCAGGAAGCTTGTCATTGGGGAAGTCACGGAACAAGCTGTCGCAAGATGTGAATCCGGCAACACCCGCAAGTCCAAGACCTAAAGAGAGAAATATATTTTTGATTTTCATCTTATCTTAAAGAGATAGGGATTATAAGAATTATAATAACTGTATAGATTAGGTTATGTTAGGCAAATCCTACAAACCGAAGTTAAGTGTAACGCCATACGTGCGGGAGAGCGGGTAGCCACGCAATGACTCCGGATCCATGTTATGGAGCGAAGAAATCGTGAAGAGGTTACCGCCCTGGAGTGCAACATCAAGCGAAGATATCTTTGCGCGCTTCAACCATTTCGAGGGGAAACGATAACCTATAGTCAGTGCCTTCAGACGCAGGAAGTCGCATTCCTTAACCCAGAATGTGCTCTCTTTACGGTTGTTATCGCTTGACGAAGCAAATTTCAGTCTGGGATATTCCGCTCCCGGATTTTCAGGAGTCCAGGTGTTGGTCATATGATAATCCTGGAAGCGCTGGAGCGAACGGCTTTCAAGCGTATACAGTTCTGTGATCTTCTGGTTATATCCTGCCACTCCTTGGAACTGTGCCGACATATATATACCCTTCCATGATGCCGAAAGGCTTATACCGTAATTCAGGTCCGGACGCGAAGAATTTTTCACATACACACGGTCGTTTGACGTCAGCACCTTATCTCCATCCTGGTCAACATACTTGATGTCTCCGGGAGCGAGAGTGGCATTGCCCATGCCATCCTGATCAACGGGCCAGTTGGCTATCTCCTCATAGCTCTGGAAAAGTCCGGCAGCCTCATAAAGCGACCATACGAGATACGGTTTACCGGCACGACGCAAATTGGGCAGCTCCGCAGACTCGTCTCCATAATCGAGCACCTTATTGTTGGATACCGAGAGATTCACGCCCACGCTATATTTGAAATCGCCCACAGTGTTCAGGTGCTTGACAGAGAAATCCCAACCCTGGAAACGTATCTTACCGATATTTATGTTCGGCACAGAGCCGTCATTACCTACTGACGGCGGGAACAGATATGACGGTGCGCTTGTCACAAGGTTAGTGCGGTAACGTTGATAGTATTCAACGGTAGCGTTAACACGATTATTCCAGAAACCGAGGTCAAGGCCCACGTTCCAGTCTTTAGATTTACCCCACTGAAGATTCTCGTTGGGTATAGTGCCGGTGGAAACCATGATACCGGGGGCGAAATTGCCACCTATAGGATAACCTCCGTTCGGACTGAACATATATTGCTTAAGATAGCTGTAATCTCCCACACCGCCGTCATCACCGAGGATACCTACAGAACCGCGCAATTTGGCGAACGATATCATATCGCCGGGGATACGTTCGAAGAATTTCTCATTTGATATGACCCACGATGCAGAAAGCGTCGGGAAGAAACCCCAGCGATGCTCAGGCGCGAAACGCGTGGAACCGTCAACACGGAAACTGAACTCGGCGAAATAACGCGACGCGTAACCGTATGTGGCACGACCGACAAGCGAAGCCCTCTGGCTATAGTATTCCGATCCGACAAGCTGTCCGGTGGAGGTAGATCCGATAATTTCGGGGTATTGACCCGGAAGATTAGGATTTGTGCCGTTGATATACTTATTGTTGTAATCCTGATAATTCGCTACAAGCAGACCGGTAACATCGTGTTTCTCTGCAAACGTGTGGTTATAGTTCACGCCCAACTCCACAAGCTTGTTGTTGATTGTCTGCCACCTGTCCTTAAGCGTGATTTTCGCGTTGGGATACACGGTTTTGGAGTCGATGGACGTTGTTCCCGTAGCTTCGTCATACAGATAGAGAGTAACCGGCTTACGATATTCCGAAGAGTTCTGGTGGTTGAGGTCGAGAGTTCCCTTAAGGTAGACCTGCAGACCGTCGACACCGGGAATCTTATAGCGCAACTGGGCATTGATGGTATGGTAATCCGACTTCACCTTGTTGTAACCGCCGAGACCTTCCACGTTGATAAGGGGATTGGAACCTTCGATGCTGGCAAGATTGCCGTCAGTGAAGCGGAGCACCTGCAACGGTGAGAAACTATAAGCCGCATCAATAGTAGTGTATGATGAATTTTTATTGGAAGACACATTTCCGGTAAGGTCAACCGACATTGAAAGACCTTTGAAAAGGTCTGCGTCAACCTTTGCAGAATAGTTGAACCTGTCCCTGCTCACGTTCGAATACAGACCTTTCGTATTCGTATAACCTGCCGACACAAAATAGCGCACGGACTTCACACCACCCGAAACCGAAAGGGTGTAGCGCTGCGAGTGTCCCCACTTGTCGAGATAGTTAAGCAGGTTTTCGTTTCCATACAGGTTTGGATTGGAACGGATCGCGTCAAGATCATATTTAGTGTAGACATCGCTTCCCGACTCCTCTACCACACGGTTATAAAGCTCCGCAAACTGGTAGCCGTCAAGGAACTTGGGAAGATACGTAGCCTCCTGGAAGTTGAACTGCCCGCGAAAATTCACACGCGCCCTGCCGCCATCCTTGCCGCGCTTTGTCTGCACGAGGATAACGCCATTTGCCGCACGCGCTCCGTAAACAGCCGAAGCGGCTGCATCCTTAAGGATAGATATGCTTTCGATATCATCCGGATTCAAGTCGGAGAGACGCATTTCCCCGTCGCCTGTATTTGTGCCAAGGCGAGGCACACCGTCTATCACGAGCAGCGGACTTCCGTTGTTACCACGAATAGATATTGAAGCCTCTGCATTAGAAGACGGGTCACCGTTATTCGACATGACTCCGAGTCCGGGAATCTGACCGGCAAGAGACTCATCTACGTTCATGGCAGGAATCTTGGTCAGTTCTTCACCCGACACCACCTCTACGGAAGAGGTCAGCGAACTCTTCTTGGCTGTGCCATAACCGATAACCACGAGCTCGTCAAGATCTCCCGTAGTAGGCTCTAACTTAACGGTCCCGATTTTTTGCCCCGAAGCGACATCTACATTCTTCGGACGATATCCGACATAAGAAAATATCAGCGCTCCCTTTTTACCGGGCATATTTATTGTAAACTTACCGTCAATGTCGGTGGAGGTTCCGATTGTGGTCCCACTCACCTTGACAGTGACTCCGATCAGGGGTTCCCCCTTCTCATCCACCACGATGCCGGAGACCGGCGCGGACTGTGCGAAAGCCGCTATAGCCGCGAGGCAGAGAAAAAATATTGACAGGATGGATCTCATTTATATCTGATTAGTTCTTAATATATTACTTGCCGTTAAGCGTACGCTCTATCGCAAGGATCTGATAGTCGTAGAAGTCTCGGGTGGCAGCGTCGGCAGTAGACGCACGACGTGTCTTGTAAAGGTTCTGCGTCTTGCGTAGGAGAGAGGTCATCATCGGACGCAATTCCGTTGTGGGAAGCGGTGTCTGGTTGAGAAGGAGACGGAAGAAAGAGTGATCCCCGTCTTCATGCGCCTGACAAGCCGAAAATCCGCATGGAAATTCCGGAAGGGTGGAAAGAGCCATAAACTCGGCAAATTCATCCACTACCGTCATCGCATCCTCTTCTGCAAAGGAACGGGAAGACTTTGCCACCTTAGGTTTGAGACCCGAATATGTGGTCATCACGTCGATTGCAGCCTGCTGCATGTTACGCTCTGTGGCATTGAGAGCCTTGCCTTTCTTTGTTGCCTCGAAAACTCCGTTGTAAGCTTCGGCAATATATTCGGGAAGCGTATAATTCAACTTTGGATCAAGTTCGCCACCCTCTTTTATGCGCTGCAGGTTGGTAGAGATAAACAGGCAGGCAACTACATTGCGCTGCATCTTGTCGCGGTACTGATAAGGCTCCTCGAATTTTGCAATCAGCTTGGCGGGAACCATCCAGTCGCTTGTGCGCGCCTGATTCAACAGCCACTTCATAGCCTCGCGCTGTTTTGCCTTGGGAATGAAATTGCGCTGCATGCCGTTGTCTTTGGCGCCCTGGCGTATCTCTTTGAACTCAACGCCGCCGATGTAGGGATATACATGACCTACATGACGAAGATATTGCTGGCACATAGCTTTGTACTTGTCGGATAGAGGTTCGAAATCTTCGCCCGGCTCTCCCGCCCAGTCTTCAAGATTATTCATGATTATCTTGAGATTCGATATCGCCATGTCTCCGGCTTTGATATGGTCGTTCCCGAGATCTTCAGTCTGGTCTGTCGGGTCGACAAGCCCGAGGAACTGCTGCGNTCCGAATTCATACATGGGGTCATTGGCTTTTTCTGCTATCCAGCGGTCGAGAGTCGGTTTCTCCGCCTCCGGGGTGTCTGCGCCGGGAATAAGGCGATAGCCCCAGTTGATGGCATAGATGTCATAGACGCCTACCGGAGGGGGGGTGAGTCGAACGCCACGCTCAAGATCTCCCGGCTGCGCCACAAAGTTGTTGCGGNCATAGTCCATGATGGATGGAGTCGTGCCGTGCTTCTGTGTGAAAGCAGGGTCCCGGAGATTGTCAAGAGTGAAGGAGTGCGATGCACCCATGTTGTGCATAAGTCCGAGACAGTGACCTATCTCATGCGCCGCTACATAAGTGAGCGACTCATGCATCACGTCATCGTCAAACACCGGTTTGCGCACACGAGGATCGACAGCACCTGTCTGTGTGAAACGCCAGTTGTGCACAAGGTTGAGGATATTATGATACCAAATCACGTCCGCGCCGAGAATCTCGCCCGTGCGTGGGTCGGCATAAGAGGGTCCCATGGCGTTGGCGGTAGGAGTTACACAATAGCGGATGCAGGAATAACGGATATCGTCCGGATCAAAATCCGGGTCATTCTTGGGATAGTCACGTGCCTCTATAGCATTCTTAAAACCGGCAGCCTCAAAAGCCGTGTTCCAATATTCGATACCTTCCTTTACGGCAGGACGCCATTTTTCGGGAAAAGCGGAATCCACGTAAAATACGATCTTCTTTTTAGGCTCCACAAGCTTTCCTGCAAAATAAGCCTCGCGGTCTTCATCCTTCGGTTCCAGACGATGACGGTTTATGATCTCATAAGTCTTGGTACCGTCAAGTTTGGAAGAATAGAGGTTCTTATATTCCGAGAAGAAACCGACACGCTTGTCATGAAAGCGGACAGGCATGGGATCATCGGGAAGCTGCACAATATTGCGCGACATTGTGACCGTATACGGATTGGCAGCAGTGGGAGTGGTATAAGCCAGACGGCTTTTTATCTCTACATTCTGAGGGAACGATTTTGCAGAAATCACTCCTGAACCATCGGCATAATATGTGCCCTTGATGCCATCCTTACCACCGAGAAGTTTTGATAAGGGATTAGCTTCCTTAATCGGGGAAATCGATTTCTCGTTGCCCGCAAAGAAAGAGGTGACATCGACATATATTTTGCCGTTACTCTTGTGATCTATTTTGAAAGACTTGAGGATAGGCTCCGCAAAGTTAAGGTCGAAAGAGGCACGGATGGGATCATCATCCTTAACGACACTCGTAGACTGAGGAAGAGTGATGAAAAGATTGTTGTCATTGCGCGAGAAGCGTATCAACCGGGACGACACCACCTGACCGGCAACCCAGTCATTGGTCTGTGACAACGAATTAACGCGGTTCACGAGCATATAGGTCTTTCCTAACACAGAGTCCGGAATCTCGAAATACAGTTTTCCTTTATTGTCAAGATAAGTATTGAACATTCCGCATGTCACCGAGGCATCCTTAAGCTTTTTATGGAATGCCACGCTGTCTTTTGCCTCTTGCGAAAGCTCTGTCTTGGGGAGTTCCGTTTTTTTCTTCTTCTTTGCCTCTGCAGGTTGAGAGGAGCATAACGCGCCGATTGCCAGAAAAGCGGCTATCGCATAATTCGCAGATTTAGGGTTCATATACTTTTAGGTTAGAAATATTATGAATAAGAATGATGTGAAAACCGAATTTTGAAGCAGGAGCATTGTTTCGCGGCAGGATTCGCAAAACGTGACTGGTTCCACGGATTTCGTTATAAGAAGGTAATAACTTATGGCGAAATTCTTTACTTATTCATTATTGGCGGCAGCCTTGGGATTCGCATCTCCGGCTTTCGCCGATGATGCCGCTACGCCGGCTTTGACATTTACCGTAGACCGCGCTGCGGTTGAAAGCAAAATGGTTTTCCAGATTTCCGCTACCGATGGAGCGACAATACAGGTAGACTGGGGTGACGGCGTTCTCAGGGATGTCACGATTGCCGATTACGATGCGGCAGGATATGTATTCACCGAAGTTGACGGCACTATTGCAGGCACTTCCATCAAGGTGTATGCTCCCGACGCATCGAAAATCAACTACCTCTCGGCAGACTGGACCCAAGCCGACGATGCAGATGCAAAAATCAAGGGAATCAACGTTTCCCAACTGGCAGGACTGAAAGAACTTGTTTTAGACAATAACAACATAGGAAGTCTTGACATATCAAAATGTGTTGCCCTTACCAGCCTCAGAGCCAGCGACAACCGCCTGACTTCCCTTATTTTTGGTGAAAACCCGAACCTTAAGACAGTAACTGTAAGCAACAACTTCAATGTAACCTCCGGCTCACTTAACAGCGGTGCGGGCAACAATCAGGTTCTTGCCGCAGACTGGTCGAAACTGCCGGAGCTATCCTCACTAAACGTTGCCGCCAACTTATATTCCGAACTCGGATGGTCCGACACATTCGATATCTCCAAAAACACAAAACTCGCGACGCTGAATATCAATGGCTGCGGAATCTCGGAACTTGATCTGACACCGTTCACAAGCCTCAAGACTCTCAACGCCCAGTGGAACAGTCTGGAAAAAGCAGACCTTTCCGGCATGGTGGCAAACGGCGCTGCCGTTTATCTAAACCACAACAACCTTCTGAGTGTAAAGCTTCCTGACACATCCGCCAGCAAGATGAACCGTCTGAACCTTGCCGACAACAATCTTACTTTCGAGACACTCCCGACACCCGGCATGACGAAAGTTGCCGCCAACTATGTATACGCGCCTCAGGCTGTGATCAACAACACTCTCAACGGCAAGAATATCGCAGACTTCTCGAATCTTGCCAAAGTCGGAGAAACCACAACCGTATTCACCTGGGAATCAAACGGCAAGACCGTAGAGGGAATATACAACGAAGACAATGGCACGTTTACATTCTGCGAGGCGGGAGAATATGTCTGCAAGATGACGAACGCCGCATTCCCCTCTTTGACGCTCTCGACTACCGCCGTAACAGTAGGGCAGTCGGAAGTATGGCCCAGAATGCTCTTCTCATTCATCGTTGCCCCTGAAGCAACAGGCAAGACAATGACACTCAACATATCCACTACCGACAAGCAGAGCGTGCAGGTTGACTGGGGCAACGGGACACTGTCAAATCCGGTGGAGACGAAGAATTATAATACAGACTGGGAATACGGCACACCCACCGGCAAGGTTGCAGGCACAAATGTGACTGTATACGGCAGCAACCCGTCGACTATCAACGTGCTTGACCTCGCATGGGATAAAGAAGCAGGTGCGGCTACAAAAATATTATCCGCTAATCTATCTAAGCTTTCCGGAATAGATGAGCTCATTCTCGCTTCAAATGCCCTGACTTCTCTTGACCTGACTGGTAATGCGGCATTGACAAAACTCCATATCAACGGCAACAACATCTCGGACATCAGATTCCCCGAAAATTGCGCGTTGACCCGCATAGAGGCGCAGAACACCGCTGAAGCCGGCGAGAACGACCTTTTCAAGGTTGACCTGAGCAAAGCGACAAAGCTGAACTACCTTTTGATCAACTTCAACAACAAGAACGCAGAAGCCACAACCATCAACCTTGAGAACAACACTGAGCTCGCCACATTAATGGCAACTGACTGCAACCTTGAGACCATCGACGTTTCAAAACTTGCGAAACTCGCACAGCTCACGGTAAACAACAACAATCTCGAGACCGTAGACGTGTCACATATGGGCGAGAAAGGACGTCTGTTCGCAATGAACAACAAGATCTCCTCACTCGTGCTTCCTGCCAAACTGGCGACTCTGAACATATCCAACAACAAGCTGACTTTTGAAACACTTCCGTCAACATCGATAGCGACAAATTATACCTACAACAACCAGAAACCCATGGTTGTGACCGCAGCCGAAGGTAAGGTGGACCTTTCGTCACAGGCAATGGTGGACAATGTCGAGACCGTGTACGTCTGGACTTCCGGAACTGAGGAAATCAAAGACTTCAGTGTGATGAACGGTTTGTTCACATTCACAAAGTCTGCAGAGAAAGCTGTCTGCACGATGACCAACGCCATGCTTCCGAAACTTTCGCTCACAACTGTGCCGGTCGACATCACCGTCGAGGGATCGGCTGTAGAAGAGATTGAGGCAACAGACAACTGTGAGGCTGAATACTTTAATCTTCAAGGCGTTAAGGTAAGCGGCAATGAACCCGGAATTTATATCCGCCGTCAAGGCAACAAGACTTCAAAAGTCATAGTGAAATAAGAGCCTGTTTAAAATCAATACAAGGCGGTGTGTCAAATTCTATCAATTTTGACACACCGCCTTTATTTTAGCCGGATGGCGAGGATGCTGTCAGAATGGTCCGAATCATTCAGCCAACGACCCA
>NZ_CAJMXD010000055.1:0-11147 GCF_905219685.1 Barnesiella sp. CU968 | reverse complement strand
TTATAGTAGTGTTGTGGAGGGCCGAATCATTGCTATCTATGAAGGCCGGTTGATGGAGTATCTAGAGTCTACTCCAGAACTCACTGGATTACATAACGCCATTGATGAATACTTTTATAAAGAAGGGGTCGCTACACTCCCCGATGGTGTTATGGTCATCAATCTTAATCTTCGTTCAGTTACAGCTCAGGACGAAAACGGTGAGTCCCTTTTGCGCAAGCAGGTTAAGGCATTAACCGACAAGAAACTTTGGAACAAATGTCAGGGATGCCCATTGGCCGACAGATGTTTCATAAAATACAACGTTGATTCACTCAATGACTCAGCAGTTGGCAACGAGATAATCAAGCGTCTGGAGTGGATTGTCCGCACAATTGTATATAAGCGCGAACTGCATATTACTATGCGAGATTTGCGCTCTATGATAGCATGGATGTTGACCCGAGACTATTCTTGTGCAGATATGCCACACCTTATAGAATCGCTTGATAAGGCCAAAAGAGAATACGACGAGACTCCGGAAGATGCTACCGAAGAGGAAAAGAATAATCGAAGAACCATCTACGAGCTTGAACGTCAACGGTGGTGGATGCGCTATTATTTCAACATAACTGCGCCGGAACATCCCTGGTTTCCTTATCAGCACTCAGAAGACCGTGTCGTTAAGTTGCTTCGTGAAACGGATATTGCAAATGTCGCAATTCCCGAGTTGGATAGAAATCTCTATTTCAGTGAGAAAAACGAAAGAGATTATCTATCATTTGCCGAAAGGACTACATCGCTTATACCATCCTTCAACGACACTATGGAGCTGAAGCCTTCGTATATGATGAGTGGTGAAGATGTGCGTCTTCTCAAATTGCGTCATCAGACTTTTATTCGTCACCAATACTTTGAGGGCGCTTTCCTCAACGACAAGGACGGTTTCATGAAACGTCTGCCATTCCAGTCTATTGGTAGATTCGTCAATAATCTCAATCAGAGAGGCGATGATATGGAGACTGTTAAAAATGATTTGGCATACGCCATATCATGCAGTGAGGGCTGCTGGAACAGAGATCTTTCAAAGGAGTATCTGTTGCTCTCATCATCTCGTGTCGCAGATCCAAGCGCAAAGAGCTATCGTCGGTTCCCTCTCAAAGATTTTGAGATGGAGGTTGACACGAATGATAAACTGACCACATATCTCGAACATGAGAACTGCGCTTTTGTGTTCCGTAGTAAGACCAAGAAGCACATTCAATTGAATGTAACCCTCGACCTATACGAAATGCTCACGTATATCGAAAATGGATTTAGTCCTTCGATAAGCGACCTAAAAGGCAGGTTTATCGAACTTCAGGTTTTCAAAAACCTACTTGAAAGCGAAACATATACAGAAATCATCGTGACTAACAACGAGAAGGATTATTATCGTATACGTCTGAATAAGAACAACATGCGAATAGTAGTAACACGACTCGAAGCAGAGGAGGATAAAATATGAAAATGCCAATACTCTCACGCGAAGAGCGCGTGTTCCGTGAGCCGTCGATTTTCGCCGTTGATATGAAGGCTGTGACCTTGGATAATGTTCTGGTTAACCTTTTCATGCTCATGCGAAACAATGGCACCCGAATAAAGCTGAAACTTGCGAGGAATGCCACATTTCATGATGTGAACTCCCTTAAAGAAAAATATTTCAAGGCACTGGAGAATCGTCAGGAACTTGTAGGGTTCTCT
The DNA here is from genome assembly GCF_905219685.1 of Barnesiella sp. CU968. NCBI lineage: Bacteria > Pseudomonadati > Bacteroidota > Bacteroidia > Bacteroidales > Barnesiellaceae > Barnesiella > Barnesiella sp. CU968. Next base: position 9,425 of record NZ_CAJMXD010000055.1, on the reverse strand, counting down.
GATTATCCGGAGGCCATCGAAAGCTGGTTACGCAGTAGTTTGGTGAATATGGTATTCCGAGGAAAAGCCAAAGAAAACATATCATCAATGCGCCCCCTGCATTTGGAAAGCTATCGAATCCGTAATCAGCGTCATGCGAAGGACTATAATACCGCTGACCAGGTATTCATAATGATTAACAAGCGTCCTGAAGTAAGGGATGCCTTGAAAGAATATATGTCAATTGGCTGGGATAACTTTAGCCGAAAATTGGTTGACAATCCGACTCTTGATGTTGATACAGCCGGACTGCTTCATCTTATCAAGATGGTTGATATAGACCCGAAAGTAGTCAATGTCATAGCCAATATAAAACCACTTCTGGAGAAACAAGCAGATTTATATTGTGATGATGTATTACGTCTTCTTGCGTATCAGAAGAGTATCCCTCGGAGTGTTTTTATCGACTATCTACGCATCCTAACTGGATTCCATCTGGCGCTATATTTTCATCAGTTAGTATATCAACTGCCCAAGATGGTTGATACTGGCTCTGCTGAGGAGACTAAAGAATGGAGTATGGTAGTTGACATGTCAGATAAACTTGAAAGTGAAATATCTGATTTGGCTTGCGCAGATATGCAACGACTTCTCGATGGAATGATAAATTACATTCGCGCTTCATATACAATCAAGGCGGTCAAACGTATGCCGGGAGCAAGCCTTGAATCAATGCCACAAATCATAGAGCGAATAAAGAATCCTGACGCTACAATGGAAGCCTACTTTCAGGTAAGGCTTTCCGATGTCATATCAAACTATGACAAGGAAGCTAAAACCGATGAAGAACAGGAGGATGCACGAATCTATAAATCTGAATTGGAACAATACTTGCAATTTGAAGATTCTTCTTTGCAAAAATATGTCCAGTGTCTTATGAAAGTCGGTGCGCCCTACCAATTAAAGTATGGTCGTGACTTTCTTGATAAAGTTTCGATGAAGAACACGGAGTCTGCCCTGATGATTGATGGTAGAAGTCGCAAACATCAACGTCGAGGAGCAATCGGTTCAAAACTTTTGGAGGTCCTCGTGCAACTGCTTGTGCTTACACCGAAAGATGGAGGAGGATTCAGCAGTAATCCGCTTAGCATTCGACAACTCATCAAGAGTATTAGAGATCGTTATGGACTCATTATTGATGGAAGTGACGAACCTCGGTTCTCTGATGCCGATGTCAAGACACACNTGGCATTCAAAGCCAATGTCGATGCTCTTAAAAGCAAACTTCGTCAGATAGGTTTCTATACTGACCTCAGTGACGCATCATCACTACAGAAAATTCGTCCCAGATATAAATTCAATGATTAACCGCGAACTCAATGGATTTACGAAGAGAATATTATAACCGTATGCTGGACACATTTATGTCCTGCTATGGCAATGTTNTAGAGAATGCCTCTGACGGACATTGTATGAAGGTCACGGGCTTTCCGTTGGAGGTCTTACCGGAGTTGANAAATAAAATCAACTCACGTGAGACGCAGGCGGAGTGTTACATACTTTCAGAGACTCTTTCTGGAAGCGAATATATTACTCCCACGAAACTCATTGAGCTTCGTAACGACTTGACCAAACCGATTCTTATACTTATCCCGGTCAACAGTAGTACGTCTGCTGAGGACTCATACGGCAATGCAACATTCCAAGATCTGAGTGTGAAAACACTGGATTCGATGCTGTTCAAATCGTTGTTGGGTGAAACCGGTGGAAATAAGACGATAAGGACAGTGTTACAGTATGCCGAGAAGAATCTGAACGTATCTATCAATGATAAGATTAATTATCTTCTTTACATTGTCTTGTCAGGACTTACTGACAAGGCAATAGGAAATGGCATATTCTATCTGGGTCTTATGCCGGATGAAAAACTGGCACAACGGAAGGAGTATGCGCCATCGTTCCTAATGAAAAACGATGATTGCATCAGTGTTATGTCTGACTTCTCATCAACCATAGCAGACAGAGTTGTAGAATTACCCATAAAAGCCAACTCCCTCCAAAAGGAAGTAGCAGCTTTCTTGAAGCAGAATGGCAGGATAAACACCCGAATAGGTCTTTGTCAGCAAATTCTGAAGTACCCTTCATNGAATTTTTCTCAGTGGGAAAGAGTTCTCACTAACGTCCTTGAACTTGGCAAACTGCATATTGTAAAGGTTGACTTAGGAGGCAAATCTTATTCTCTTGTCGATGGAGATCCGGAAGTGTTGGTTGACCCAAAGAAGGGGGCAAAAGTAAAACTCCGCATATACTTCTCACCAAAGCCGAGTCAATATGAGGAGCTGAAGAAAGTTCGTATTGCTCTAATGAATGGAGACGGATTTTATAAGGAGCAAGACCTCTTGACAAAGAAAGTTTCGGATAATCAACGTGAGTATCGTTATATATCATTTACAATCAATCCTGAAACCTTCGACAATGGCTCATATTTCTTCCATGTGTTTGCGGAAGATGAAAACGGGACTGTCCTGAACACCAAGGACGAGTTTACAGAGGAGTCTGTTCAGCAAGAATGGATTGAAGAGGAAGCAAAAGATGAAGGCTTGTCAAAGGAGGATTTCCAGCAACAGCGTCGCAAGATGCTTACCTCTGATTCTACCACATTCTTCTTGCGAAATAAAGATGTGGATGATGATACCGATGGAGAAGAAATCGGTACACGTATGAAAATACGTAATGTACTGATGGCGTATTTCCGCTACAGAATTGAGTTGAACCGCAAAGGTCTTGAACTCACTGTACCAGAGCGTGTCGCGATTGTTGAGAAGAATGGCAAGGTGTCAAAAAATACATCTGATGATGAATTACATAGTTGGCAGGAGAGCACCCATCTCGAAACATTCCAGTTACGATATGATGCTGACAACAACTATCAGATTCCTCTACCCAAAAAACTTCTTGTATTACAACGTGCTCTTCTGAAAAAAGGAGACCAGCTCTCTTACGTAGAGGCTGAAATCAGCGATAACTATACCGATGTTCAGCTGAAATCAGCATTTGTCGTTCCGGTTGATGTTGATGCGCCTCAATCGTTGATTGACTCCAGAAAAAGGCTATTTGATGCTATAAGACAATCGGCTCCTGATAATACCGGTGTAATCGAAACACTTGAGGTGTTCAATTACATTGATGAAATCAAAGCTTATGTTAGCGAATACAGAGCATGGCTTTCAAGTGCTCTCTCGGAGAATATCGAATCAAGCGAAGCTGTTAAGTTACAATCAATAGATACAGTTTCTCTTGAAGTTGAAATGCCTGATGGGAGAACTGCACATACAAAAATAATCACGCCTCTTCATCCTTTGCGCCTCGCTTGGCTTGTAAATATTTATGAGCAATATGAGGAATGGGAATCTCGGACACATGATGATCCTCGTTACCGTAAGCCGGATGTATGGTATAAAAAATTAGACAAGCTATTCTATGGCGAACTGAATCCGGAGATTGCTCCACTTGTTCTTCTCGATGAGAAGCGCACCGGGTATATGCAATACGTAGGAGAACTGTGCTTTGGCTGGGGATTATATGCCAATCCGCTTCAAGACAAAGACGATACTTTCTCTACAGGTTTCCGTCAGCTAAAAGCATATCTTTCTCAACTATTTAATATAGGAATACAGTATCGTATTGACAGCGATGTAAACCAGAATATGGTTTACCGCTTAATGCACAAATACATTACTCAGCATCCGTATATCAACAAACTTATTATAAATCTGTTTAATGCCGGGGATGCGTCGGTATTCGCAGATAACCTTGTAAGATTAGAAAGAGAAACCGCCGGAAATGTATTTGATATACATTATGAGATTCGTCTGTTCTGTAACGATAAGCGTTTCCCACAAGGTGAGGCTCTGAAAGAACTGATGAATCCAGAAACATCTGTATCAGAGGAAGCAGAGAACTTCTCACAGGCAGATGATAACCGCCTGTTCCCGAAGCTACGTTTCTCCATCAACAGCATTGACGAGTTTGTTAAAGACCCATTGCGTTTCCCTGCGCACATGTCTTTCCTTATAAACCCGTTCCCGACTCAGGCATCATTGAAAAGAAGTAAGACGATTCAGCCATCATTCTATCTCAATGGCGTTGTGATGCGTCCTATTGTTCAGGTTGACAATGCAAGCGAAGGCACTGAGATTCAGTGGCAAAGGTTTATTTCTGATACTCCCATGCAGAATGCCACAATGTTTGCCGAAGAATTTCAAAATTTATTCGGCAATGTGCAGAACCTTATAGGCACGAGCATGACATCAGACCATGAGTTGTCAGTACCCTCTTTAACGCTGAATATCAAGGACTCCAATTCTGAAATGCTCTCTCTCGTTCATGATATTAGTGATTGGGTGGTGACCTTCGACAAGAATATGGGACCGGAGTTCTATGATATGCCTTGCAAGGCCGGCGAACAACCTTATCTGCTCGACTATATTCCGAGCGCTGAGCTGAACGGCATATCATCGTTCCTGACCTGTCGTCCGACATCGGAAATAGAAGGGATAATGGCTCCGCACTTTAAGAACTTCGGAATAGATGTTAGTGATAAGACATCATTCATGGATTTGCTTTCTGACATCCGCTCTGTCAGCAGCAGTATGATAATGCAACTGGAAAGCAGTCGCAATAAAGTATTTGAAGTGCTTGGCACAACTCTTATGAAACGAATGTTGAAAGGTAAAGGTCTTCTGGACGATTCTTTCATCATTCCGATTGACCTGCATCAGAATCTGTTTGCAGACTTAGATTCAGATTCCGGAGAGCGTGCTGATGATCTATTGGTGGATTTCCATCCCTCAAAGCGGGAGATTGTATTTACCGTAATTGAGATTAAGTGCCGTCAGAATCTCAATGATGATGAATTGTTCTCTCTTCAAGAGAAAATGCAAAGNCAGATTGAGAATACAATTTTAGCACTTCGTACAAACTTTGATCCAGAGTTTAAGTCTCCGGATAGACTTGACCGGGAACTTCGCACAATAGAATTACAGTCGTTGCTACTATTCTACTCTCGCCGTGCAGCGCGTTATCAATACCTGAACGAAGAAACGGCTAAGGAATACGAAGAATTCATATTGTCTCTGCAAAATGGAGACTATACCATCCGTTTCAAAAAGATGGGGTTTATTTATGAGTTCCAAAGCGACACGTATCAACGCAAAGATGTTCTTAACGATACGATTTTCTATATCCTTGGTAAGCCAATGATTGAGATGATTATTGAAGATGTGGATCGTCTGAGGACTGTTGACGTTGCACGTGCGGCTGCTGATGAGGATATGAGAACTGAATTTGAAACATCAGACCGTATCTTGCGCGAAGACTCATTCCGTCTCAACAATGATGTAGAGGATATGAAAAATAGCCAACCCGAACATCAGATTGATATACCATCATCTCCTAAAATAGAACAAGTAGAGTCGGAATGTCCAAAACAAGAAGATATTGACGAAAATCATCCTTCGAGTGTTGCATCCAACTCCCCAGCCACATGGCATACCACTGGTGCCGATGAAACTGTTGAGGTCAGCCCCAACCAGCCGTTATCTCCATCTCCTATTGAGGCTAAGCCGGTAGATAATACTCCGTCGGCTCCGACAGTTCCTGATAAACCCAAAATCGAAATTGAACCTGTCATATTTGATCCCAATTATGTTCAGCCTACTTATGATATTCTTATCGGCAAGACAAGCGGGAGCGAACAATATGGTATTCTCGGTGAAAGTATGAATGGCCATCGTAAGATTGCCATTGATTTGAGCGAGACTAACACTATCAGTCTTTTCGGAGTGCAGGGGGGTGGCAAAAGTTACACAATCGGAACTGTTACAGAAATGACCTTGAAGCAGTTTTCTAATGTAAACATACTTCCTGGTCCTATGGCAAGTGTAATCTTCCACTACTCCGAAAGCCAAGATTATGCACCAGAGTTCACGTCAATGGTATTCCCTAATGATGAAGCCGGACAACTCAAAAAGCTAAAAGAGGTATATGGAGCAGATGCGGCTCGCATAGAGGATGTTATCATGCTATGTCCGGAGGATAAAGTAGAAGATAGACAGGAGGAATATCCTAATCTGGAAATTCATCCCATCAAGTTCCACTCAACCGATCTCAATGTGCAAGACTGGCAATTCCTGTTGAAGGCTTTGGGCAATGATTCAACATATATCGCCCAGCTCAAACAGATTATGAAAGCACTCAGAAAGAATCTAAATATTAACGCGTTGAAAGAGAGCGTTGATAATTCTGATCTTCTTTCAACTTCTCAAAAGGCTCTTGCCAAACAACGCCTTTCCTTCGCGGAAGAGTACATTGATGATACAAGAAAACTTGGTTCCCTCTTGTGTCCGGGTCGTCTTATTATCGTAGACCTCCGCGATGAGTGGATTGATGAAGACGATGCGCTTGGCCTATTCGTCATCATGCTTAACATCTTCTCCGGTGTAAAAGAATTTGAAGGCAGGAAGTTTAACAAATTCATCGTGTTTGATGAGGCTCATAAATACATGGGCAACAAAGACTTGACAAGCACAATCGTGACTGCTATCCGAGAAATGCGCCATAAAGGCGTATCAATGATGATTGCCAGTCAAGACCCGATGAGTCTTCCTACTCAAATCATTGAACTCTCTTCTGTCGTGCTCTTGCATAAGTTTAATAGTCCTCAGTGGGTTAAACATATTCAAAAGTCAATAACCCAACTACAGTCTCTTTCATCATCTGACATGGCATCTCTTGTTCCGGGAGAAGCCTATCTTTGGGCTACCAAGGCGACTGATAAGGGAGTAACCTTGCGACCTATGAAGATAAACACCCGGCCAAGAGTGACTAAACATGGTGGTGATACCATTAAAGCTATATGAGAATAATAGAATACAGCAACATCGGCCGTAGAGCGCAGAATCAAGACTTTGTTCTCTCCAAAGAAATTGGAGAGAACAAAGCCATATATATTGTCGCAGATGGTATGGGTGGTTACTCTGATGGGGATATAGCTGCTAAAGTTGCCGCTGAAGAAATAGCTAACCATATCGCAAAAGGAAAAACAATTCCAGAGTCCGTGCTGGACGCAAACGCCGAACTGAGCAAGACTATTCGAGAACGAGGTGTTTCCAAAATGGGCTGCTGTTTTGCAGGAATTGAAGTAGATGGTTACATAGGAAATATATTTTGGATTGGAGACTGCCGTGTATATCTATTTCGTGATGGCAAACAAATATTTGTGACCCAAGATCACACAATGATTGCAGAAATGGAGAAACATGGCAAAGTCACTTATTCTCAAAGAGAAAGATACGGACATATAGTGTCTCGCGGATTTATGGGCTCTCCCAAAGATATAGCTGATGTGTCGAAATTAGAATTGAAGCCCGGAGATGAAATTGTAATTTGCTCGGATGGTCTTCATAAGTCTTTGCCAATTGATGTTTTAGTTGATATGATTAACAAAGATACTTTCGCACTGAAAGATAGGAATGACGACTTTGATGACAATCATTCTTTTATATATGTAAAAATATAAAACTTTCGTAGAAAATGACACAGGAACAGGCAATATCATACGCTATTGAGCATGAAGGGATAGATGTAATTACAGAACCAAGATTCGTTAACTACTTGAATGACCTTCAAACTCTGTCAACACCTGCAATAAAACATATTATTCTACAATTGGTGAAGAAAGATTGTTTTGCTTTTTGAAAACATTAGATGATAATTGATTAGACGTAAAATAGAAAATGGTTTTTTCTAACAAAACAATCGAGCATATAAAGAAAAAGTCCAGCCTGTCATTTGACAGAGCATCAGACTTCTCAACACTGGCTGCCCTTATTGCTGACGAGACAAAATCTACAATTGGTGTAACCACATTAAAACGGCTTTTTGGTTATATATCGGATCCACGAGAAACGAATAAGGGCACATTAAATATTTTGGCTCAATATATAGGCTATCATTCATGGGAAGAATATATCTCAGAAATGAGAATAGATAGTGACTGGAATTTGGATTCAGACACCATCTGGGTTGCATGTCTGTCGATTGGCTCGGTGATTGAGGTTGGTTATCTTAATAGAATGGTTACATTTGAGGTTATCATTGCGCCCGAAGGGAAGGCCTTGAGAGTTATGAATACAATAAATAGCAGCCTCCATAAAGATGATATAGCTTATATTGATAGACTCCGAAAAGGTGAGAAACTTGAAGCTCGAAAAGTTTGCAGAGGAACAACTTTCGGCTCCTATCGTACTAATGGGGAAGTAAGGTCAATCAATATAATCAACAAGTAACCATAATCTATTGAAATTATAAAGTATTCTTCTCATGGGTTTCCTAAATACTCTTGTTAAGAGTTTATTACATATAGATATCAAGGCAATACAGGAAGAAAATGAACTATTGAGGCATTCTCTTTCCGATGAGCAAATGGCTTCAAAGAAGAAAGACGCTCGTCTTTCCCAAATGGAGACAGAGACAAAATCTTTGAGAAGAGAAATCGCAAATCTTAAAAGCCGCCGTACACTTCTGGAAGGGGAGGTTTCAGCCTTAAAATACAAATTGAAAGAAGTTAATGGTGATACAGAGCCTAAAGAAATAGATAACAGAACCTCTATAATTCAACTTGACACATGGAAGATCAAATTAGATGAGAAGTGCAAAGAAGTCGTTGAATTAAAAGAAGAGTTGACAGCTGTTCATAAAGAATATGGTTCTATTGCTAACAAACTTTCAGTACTTCAACGAAAATATGATTCCGTTAAGTCTGAATTAGATGCTCTGCGACAAGGTCAATCATGCGATATTATTGCATTGCAATCTGAATGCACAAAACTTTCTGACCGTTTGGCTGTCATTACATCAGATAGAGACCGGCTCTCAGAACAAATCAAAATATTATTAGAGAATAAATCGGTTCAACAAGGGGAATCATCATTCATAAGAAATGATGTATTCTCTGAGAATGAATCTTTTACAGCTCTGTCTATTTCATGTTCGCTATCTGCGATTATTGCGTCAATCCTCCAGTATCAAAAAACTAAGAATCATAAGATTTCTGAAATTGTTTCGGCATTAAAGAATCGCAAAGATAGGATTGAAGTTTATAGTGACTCCGATGAGAATCCTATCGGAATGTTATCACAGTATAAGATTGTAGAATCCTTGCCAAATAATTCAATATTGTATTCCGATGAAGAAGATTGGTATCTATACGGAATAAATGACCCATTGGCAAGCTATCACGATAATGACGAGGTTAAAACGACTTTATTGTCGGAGAAATATCAGATTTACAATCTAACCATAAAGAAGAATCACTAGTGTCTCTTAAAAAGTGTTAATCAAATTCGAGGTCAAGAGTTGGATGGCAATTTGCTATTTGTGCTGGC